>JAYVBS010000323.1:0-2187 GCA_043750315.1 Chitinophagaceae bacterium | reverse complement strand
GGGAAAAAACATTTTGTGCAGGTGCTAGTTTTGATGAATTGTTGGCAATTGAAAATAAAGAACAAGGATTGCAATTCTTTAGTGGTTTTGCTAATGTTATCAACGCCATGCGTAAATGTCCAAAGTTTATCATAGGCTGTGTACAAGGCAAAGCTGTTGGTGGTGGTGTTGGTTTAGCCAGCTCCTGTGATTATACTTTAGCTACGAAATTTGCTCAGGTTAAATTAAGTGAATTAGCTGTAGGTATAGGACCTTTTGTAGTTGGACCAGCAGTTGAACGCAAAATTGGCACCACAGCAGCATACGAATTAACTATTGATGCCACAAATTTCAGATCAGCAGAATGGGCAAAAGAAAAAGGATTATATGTTGATGTTGTGGAAAACTTAGCAGAATTACAAGCTAAATCTGAAGCTTTAGCCAAGAATTTATCCACACAAAATCCTGAGGCAATGGCCGAAATTAAAGCTGCTTTTTGGAGTGGCACAGAACATTGGGATACACTTTTAATAGATAGAGCAGCAATTAGTGGCAGATTAGTGTTGAGTGAATTTACAAAAGAGTTTATTCAGAAATTTAAGTCATAAAAAAAATATTTAATATTCAAAGTAGTCAATCGACTACTTTTTTTTGCATTTCTTTTTACACCACCACTAATCAATATCATAAAAATTGTTATTTACAATTCCTTAGGTTTGCTACTCACAAAATTTGAGTTATGAAAAAAATATTAGTTTCATTATCACTTGTTTTAGTAATGTTTCGAACTTATGCTGATGAAGGAATGTGGTTGCCTATGTTATTAGGTCAACAAGTGTATAATGATATGGTTAAAAAAGGTTTGAAACTTAAACCTGAACAATTATATAGTATTAATAATGCATCATTAAAAGATGCCATTGTAATTTTTGGAGGAGGTTGTACTGGGGAAATTGTAAGTAATCAAGGTTTAATATTTACTAATCACCATTGTGGCTATGGTGCAATTGCAAAAGCATCTTCCGTTGAAAAAAATTATTTAAGAGATGGTTTTTGGGCAGCAGATAAAAGCCAAGAAATCTCAACGAGTTTATCAGTTCAATTTTTAAATAGAATTGAGGATGTAACAAAAAAAATTGAAGATGGATTAGCCAATTTAACTGGTGCGGAACGCAATAGTAAAATGCAACAAATACAAGGCGAAATTATCAAAGAAGCTACAGGTGGTAATGAATTTAAACGAGCTGTAGTGGCTAGCATGTTTAAAGGCAATCAATACTTTTTATACGTTTATGATGTTCAAAAAGATATTCGTTTTGTAGGAACCCCTCCAGAAAGTATTGGAAAATTTGGAGGTGATACAGATAATTGGGAGTGGCCAAGACATACTGGAGATTTTTCAGTTTTTCGTGTGTATACAGCAAAAGATGGACAACCAGCAAACTACAGTATAGATAACGTTCCAATGACTCCTAAATACTTTTTACCAGTAAGCATAAAACCATTAAAAGATGGAGATTACAGTATGATTTATGGATATCCTGGAAGTACTAATAGATATGAAATTAGTGATGGTGTTAAATTAAGTTCAGACATCAACAACCCATCTTTAGTGAAATTGAGAGATATGCGTTTGAAGTATATGTATGCAGAAATGATTAAAGATCCTGCAGTAAAACTTCAATTAGCTTCTTCATATGCAGGTATTGCTAACTATTGGAAATTTTTTGATGGAGAAACCAAACAGTTGTTGAAATATGATGTGTATGGCAATAAGAAAATTTTTGAAACTTCGTTTCCTGATTGGGCAAAAGGAAAACCCGAATATGAAAATATTGTTTCTGATTATGCAAAAAATTATGAAAGCTGGAGACCATTTGCAAAACATCGTCAATACATTAATGAAGGCATAATGGGTTCTCCATTATTAGCTTTTGCTGGCTCTTGGATTGGTTTAGAAAATACTTTGAATAAAAAAGATGTAAAAGCAGAGGATATTGAAAAAGCAATAAAAGCTGCTGACAATGCAAGAAAAAATTTCTTAGAAAACGAAAATAAAAAAAGTGATCAGAAAATTTTAGCAAATGTTTTATCGATGTTTATGACAGATGTTGATGCTAGTCAGCAACCAAAAGATTTTTACAGAGACTTGTTTAAGAATAGTAGCATTGAAGAAAATCCTTTCAAAAAATATGCAGCAGAAGTTTT
>JAYVBS010000322.1:0-5095 GCA_043750315.1 Chitinophagaceae bacterium | reverse complement strand
ACGGTAATTTCTTTTCATTCACAAATAATTCAACTGGTATTATTGCAGGATATAATTGGAGCTTTGGAGATGGCATAAACTCTTTACAAACTAGTCCTAATTATACATATAATACTTCTGGTAATTACAATGTAACTTTAAAAGCTATTGGTACTAATGGTTGTATCGATAGTATGGCTCTTGTGGTTACTGTACATCCAAAACCTCTAGTAAATTTTTCTATTGTTAAAGATTCGCTTTGCATTGGCTCTCTTTTTGAATTGACAAACAGTTCAAGCATTTCCTCTGGTACAATTGCCCATTTATGGAAATTTGATGATGGTACCAACTCTAATTTGTTTAATGTAAATAAGTCTTTTAGTACTGCTGGTAGTCATCAAATAAAATTAATAGAAACTTCTGATAAAGGATGTAAAGACAGTTTAAGTAAAAATGTATTTGTATTTAATTTACCTATTCCAAATTTTACAATAAATACAGTTATACAATGTTTAAACACTAATTTATATAGTTTTCAAAATACTTCAACTGGCTTTACAATTAGTAATTGGAGCTTTGGAAATGGAAGTACAAGTTTATTAACAAATTCATCTAATGCATATACAAATGCTGGCACCTATAACGTTAAATTAAAAGTGTTGAATATTAATGGATGTATTGATAGTATTTCAAAAACTGTTACTGTTTTATCTAGTCCAACTGCTGCATTCACACATTCTGCTGTAGGGAGTTGCAATTCAAATCTTTCAGTTTCTTTTACGAATCAATCAGTCGGTACTGACTATATACAATTATGGAATTTTGGAGATGGATCAACTTCTACTGTTTTAAATCCATCTAAAACATATACCAGTGCAGGAACTTATATTGTTAAATTGGTTATAACAAATATTAATGGATGTAAAGACAGTATTTCTCAAACAATTACAATAGCATCAAGACCACTCGTAGCTTTTACAGTTAATAATGGTGCTCAGTGTATATCAAATAATTTATTTACATTTTCAAATCAAACAACTGGAGCAATCAGTTATTTATGGGATTTTGCAGATGGTACAACTTCTATATTAACCAATCCAACGAAATCTTTTTCAACTAATGGAATCAAAAATATAAAATTAATAGCTACCAATAGTAATGGGTGCAAGGATAGTTTAACACAATCTATTATTGTATTTGAAAAGCCTACTGCAAGTTTTACATTGCCAAGCAATGCAATTTGTTCAAATACTTTATCGGTTTCGCCAACAAATGCTTCAACAGGTTTAAATAATACTTATTTATGGAATTTTGGAGATGGTACTATTTCTACTTTAGCTAATCCAACAAAAACATATACAACACAAGGAAGTTATACTATTAAATTAGTGGCAACTAATAATCATGGTTGTAAGGATAGTGTAATTCAAACTATATCAATTTCTCCTTCTCCAACAGCTAACTTCTCTGTTAACAATAGCTCTCAATGTGCTTTAAACAATGTTTTCACATTCAGCAATTCAAGCATTGGAGCAGTAAGTTATTTCTGGGATTTTGCTGATGGAACAACTTCAATTTTATCTAATCCAAATAAAGCTTACTCAACACCTGGTTTATATAATGTAAAATTAATTGCTACAAGTATTAATGGTTGTAAGGATAGTATTTTTAAAACTGTAAATGTTTTTGAAAAACCAACAGTTAGTTTTACTTTACCTAGCAATTCAATTTGTAACAATATTTTATCAGTTTCCCCAACAAATACTTCAACAGGTTTAAATAATAATTATACATGGAGTTTTGGTGATGGCACAACATCTACCCAAACCAATCCAACAAAAATTTATACTTCTGCTGGAACTTATAGTATTAAATTATTTGCAATAAATAGTAATGGGTGTAAGGATAGTGTTGTACAAGTTTTTTCTATTTCAACAAATCCTATAGCAAATTATACAATTAACAATAGTGCCCAATGTGCAGTTAATAATGTTTTTGCATTTACAAATCAATCAACAAATGCAACTAGTTATTTTTGGGATTTCTCTGATGGAATTACTTCAATATTAACTAATCCGAGTAAAGCATTTTTAAATGCAGGAACTTATAATGTAAAACTAGTTGCAATTAATTCTAATGGTTGTAAAGACAGCATTACCAAAGCTGTTACAGTATTTGAGAAGCCAACAGCAGCATTTGTTTTGAATAGCAGTTCAACTTGCACAAATAGTTTGAATATTACGCCAACAAATAATTCTACAGGTATTGGTAATACTTATACTTGGCATTTTGGAGATGGTACTACTTCAACATTAATTAATCCTACAAAAACTTATTCTACAATAGGAACTTATACAATTAAATTGGTTGTAACAAATGGTAATGGTTGTAAAGACAGTACTGAAAAAAGTATTACTTTTTCAACTGCTCCAATTTCAAATTTTTCAATAAATTCAAGTGTTCAATGTGGTTCAACAAATTTATTTGCATTCTC
Source organism: Chitinophagaceae bacterium (assembly GCA_043750315.1). Classification (GTDB taxonomy): domain Bacteria; phylum Bacteroidota; class Bacteroidia; order Chitinophagales; family Chitinophagaceae; genus CAIVPM01. The sequence continues at coordinate 2,622 of JAYVBS010000322.1, read as the reverse complement.
TAATTTATCAACAGGAGCCTCAACATATTTCTGGGATTTTGGAGATGGAATTACATCTAATGTAGTTAATCCAAGCAAAAGCTATACAAACAGTGGAACTTATGTAGTTAAATTAGTTTCAACTAGTGCAAATGGCTGTAAGGATAGTATAAGTAAAGCAGTAAGCGTTGGGGTTGGTCCAATTGCTCAATTTACTTACCCTGGTTTTGGATCAACTAGCTGTATAAATGTATTAAATGTACCTTTTACTAATAACTCAACAAATGCAATTAGTTATTTTTGGGATTTTGGAGATGGCACATCATCTACATTAATTAATCCAATAAAAACTTATGCAGCTTTTGGAAACTATATCGTAAAATTAGTAGCTACTAGTGTAAATGGCTGTAAAGATAGTTTGTCTTTAAACTTATCATTAGCAGTTAAACCAATTGCATCTTTCATTGTAAATAATAACTCACAGTGTTTAAATAATAATAGTTTCATTTTTACTAATAGTTCAACATCTGGTGCAAGTTATCTCTGGGATTTTGGAGATGGAACCATTTCTTCACTTCAAAACCCAACAAAATCTTATTCAATAACTGGAAATTATGTAGTAAAATTAAGTGTTACTAATGCTTCTGGTTGTTCTGAGATTACAACACAAAATATTATTGTTAATAATGCCTTAATAGCAAGTTTTACTATTGTTGGTTTTGACAATTGTGCTTTAGGAAGTGTATTAACTTTTACTAATACTTCAATTGGAACTGGAACAACTTCATTTTGGAATTTTGGTGATGGAACAACTTCTACATTAACTAATCCAACAAAAACTTATTCTATTGCTGGAACGTATACCATTACATATAAAATAAGCAATGGTACTTGTATTGATAGCTCAACTAGAACTATTAATTTGCAAGTAAAACCAACGTCGTCTTTTTCTGTAAATACAAATTCTCAATGTTTAAAAAATAATAATTTCATTTTTACAAATCAATCAACAGGCTCAATTACTGGTTATCATTGGAATTTTTGAGATAGTACTTCATCAAACTTGCAACACCCTTCAAAAACATTTTCTGCATCCGGGACCTACAATGTTGTTTTAAATGTAACAAATTCTAGTGGTTGTACAGACCAATCAACTGTTGTGGTTACTGTTAATGGAACATCAACAATAAGTTTTACTATTAGTTCAGAAGTTCAGTGTTTAAATGGAAATGTATTTACATTTACTAACACTTCTCCAACTCTTTCTGGAGTTAGCTATTACTGGAGTTTTGGTGATGGATTAAATTCTACATTAACAACAATTACTAAAACTTTTGCTTTTATAGGAACCTACCAAGTAAGTTTAGTTGCAACCACTGGAACAAATTGCAAGGATAGTTTAGTAAAAACCATTTCTGTAATTAATAAACCTACACCAAGTTTTACAGCAAGTGCTAGTACAAATTGTAACAATTCGAGCATGATTTTTAATAATACTACAGGCGGAAATGGAATTAGTTATAAATGGTATTTTGGTGATGGAAGTTCATCAGTAGAAAACAGTCCTACCCATACTTATAGCTCTAGTGGAAGCTACACAGTTAAACTTGTTGCCACAATAAATATTGGTTGTGCAGACAGTATTTCTTTGAACATTTTTGTGCCAACAAAACCATTGGCATCGTTTAGTTCAAACGCAAATAGCAACCCATGTTCAAATGTTCATATTGTGAATTTTGCAAATAATTCTTCAGGAAGTATTTCTAGTTACCTATGGAGTTTTGGAGATGGTACTGCGTCTAATACAATTAATCCACAAAAATTATATGCATCACCTGGCACATATTTAGTTACATTAACTGTAAGCAATTTAAATGGTTGTATAAGTTCATCTTCACAAACGATAACTATTCTACCAAAAATAAATGCAGCATTTTCATTAAGTAGCTTATCACAATGTTTTAATAGCAATAGTTTCAGCTTTGCAAGTCTTTCAAACATTGGCAATAACAATGTTAGTTATTTATGGAATTTAGGAGATGGCACTACTTCAAATTCTTCAAGTATTACCAAATCATATACTTCACCTGGAACTTATTTAGTAAGCTTGTTTGTAAATAATATTACTTCTGGTTGTACAGATATGGTTTCACAAGCTGTAACTGTTCATCCAAAAATCACTGCAAGTTTAACCAGTTCAGGTATTATTTGTAGAGGTAATAGTTTTGTTATAAACACCACTTTAATCGGGAAACCCCCATTTCAATTAACATACAATGATGGAACAAAAAATTATATTATAAATAATATCAATACAAATATTTATGGAATTAGTGTGTCACCAACAAGTACAACAACTTATAAAATTGTAAGTCTAAGTGATGCAAATTGTGCTGCTAGTATTGCCGATTTAACTAATTCACAAAGTGTTGTAACTGTTCAGCAAATTAGTTTTACTAAACAACCAAAATCTATAGTTGCATGTGTTGGAAATAATGTAAAATTATCTTCAACTGTAAATACAAATTCAAGCTCTGTTGCTTATCAATGGCAAAAGAATTCAGTGAATATTTCAGGGGCTACTTCAGATTCTTTGCAGCTTAATAATGTTACAATAACAGATAATGCTGTGTATAGATTAGC
>JAYVBS010000321.1:0-11826 GCA_043750315.1 Chitinophagaceae bacterium | reverse complement strand
ACTACAGTTGCTCCAGTTGCTGTTGATACTACAGTTGCTCCTGCTGCTACAGCTCCTGCAACAAAATAATTTGTTCAGATAGCATTAATTAAATTAATTAATTTAATTTAATATATACAGCCTTCCAATTTTGGAAGGCTGTTTTATTTTATTTCATTTCTTTGTAAAAAATATTTTAATGGCAGAAGATTTATATGTAGCAACTGGTACAAAAGAAGAACAATATCTTTCTTTAATTCCTCAAATAAAAGGTTTAGTAACTGGTGAAACTGACTTAATTGCTAATTTAGCCAACGTAACTGCTGCCTTAAAAGAACAATTTAACTGGCTTTGGGTTGGTTTTTATTTGGTAAAAAGCGATGAATTGGTTTTAGGCCCATTTCAAGGCCCAATTGCTTGTACTAGAATTAAAAAAGGAAGAGGTGTTTGTGGCTCTAGTTGGTTACAGGCTAAAACATTAGTAGTTGATGATGTAGAAAAGTTTCCTGGTCATATTGCCTGTAGTAGTATTTCTAAAAGTGAAATAGTTGTGCCATTGATTAAAAATGGTGAAGTTTTTGGGGTTTTAGATGTTGATAGTGCTCATTTATCTTCATTCAACCTAATAGATAAAAAATATCTAGAACAAATTGTTCAACTTATTAATTTTTAACTTTTCTGTCTAATAAGCACTATTGCTTTTCTGTTTTCAAAGTATTAATATTGCAATCAATATTTATACACATGAAGAAAACTATTTTTACATTACTTTCTTTTTTTTCAATATCTTTTGTTTCAGCTCAATCTGATCGTTGGCAACAAAAAATAAATTATAAAATTGATGTTTTTGTAAATGAGAAAAACCACACTTTCTCTGGAACTGAAAATATTGATTATTACAACAATTCACCAGATACATTATATAAACTTTATTTTCATTTGTACTGGAATGCATTTCAGCCAAACAGTTCAATGGATGTTAGAAGTTTGGAGTTGGGCAGGTTATCTCCAAGAGTTGATAAATCAGGAAATACAATACCAGATTGGGATGCAAGAGTAAAAGATAGAATTAGCAAATTAAATAAAGATGAAATTGGGATTCAAACAGTAAATTCAATTTTCATAAAAGGGCAAGAACAAAAGCTAGTAGTTCATGAAACAATTCTTGAAGTTGGTTTAACAAATCCTATTCCTCCAAAATCTAAAACAAATATTTTAGTAAATTTTAATGCTCAGGTTCCTGTTCAAATTAGAAGAAGTGGTAGAAATAATGCTGAAGGTGTTCAATATAGTATGAGTCAATGGTATCCTAAATTGGTTGAATATGATTATCAGGGTTGGAATGCAAACCAATATATAGCAAGAGAATTTTATGGAGTTTGGGGAAATTATGAAGTAAAAATTAATATAGATAAAAAGTTTTTAGTTGCTGCAACTGGTGTTTTACAAAATGCAAACAATATTGGTTTTGGTTACGAAGACATAGGTAAAAAAATAGTGAATAATAAAAGCACAAGAAACACTTGGGTTTTTAAAGGTGAAAATATTCACGACTTTCTTTGGGCTGCCGATACTTCATATAAACACATTTCTAAAAAAATCAGAAATGGTTTAACCATTCATGTGGTTTATAAATCAAATGACGAAGCTGCAGATAGTGCTTGGCAAAATGTTTTATGGGCTGCCGAAAAAGTAATTCCATTCATTGAAAAAGAATTTGGAGCATATCCTTATCCTCAATATTCCTTTATTCAAGGAGGAGATGGAGGAATGGAATATGCCATGGCAACATTGTTAAAAGGTCCAGGTTTGGGTACAGCTTTTCATGAATGGATGCATAGTTGGTATCATGAAATTCTTGGTACTAATGAAAGTTTATTTGGATGGATGGACGAAGGGTTTACTTCTTATGCTGAAAATTTAGTAATGAATTATTATAACAAAAGTTGGGCTCAACAATCTCCTTATACTTCATCATCATCAAAACTTAAAACACAAAAAGAATTAATTGCTGCTCAATCAGATTTGCCACTTTATCAAGAAAGTGAATATAATGCTTATTTAAGATTAGCAAGTAGTGGATTCGAAGAACCACTATCAACGCATGCAGATCATTTTAATACTAACTATGCTTATTCAAATGCAGCTTACACAAAAGGTGCAGTTTTTATAAATCAATTAGGATATATAGTTGGTGATGAAATAAGAAATAAAATTCTTTTAGCATATTATGATACTTGGAAGTTTAAACATCCTAATGCTAATGATTTTATTAGAGTAGCAGAAAAAACATCTGGTTTAACATTGCAATGGTTTAAAGAATATTGGGTAAATAGTACAAAAACCATTGATTATAAAATTGGAAATATTGAAATGAATGATGAGTTAAATAAACCTCAAATTACCATAGAAAGAGTGGGTAAAATGCCAATGCCATTAGATGTTTTAATTACTTATAAAGATGGTTCAAAAGAATTGCATTATTTGCCATTAGACCTAATGTTTGGTAATAAAAATAGTGAAGATACAACTGTAAGAATTGTTCATAAAGAATGGAGATGGACTCATCCAAAATACTCTTTCAATGTCGAAAAAAAATTGATAGATATTAAAAGCATTGAGATTGACCCAACTTATAGAATGGCAGATTTGAACAGAATAAATAATAAGATTGTGGTTCCAGACTAATAAAAAATTAGCCCTAAATTATTCAGTAAAGCCTTTCATATATTCGAAGGGCTTTGTTATTTTACCTTCTTCCAAAATAGTTGCATTATTTAAAATTTTACTTTGCCCTTTTATTAAATCTGGCAAAATATGTTTTATCATTTGTTCTCCAAAAAATCTGCTAGCATCTCTGGGTAACTCATTAGGTAAATTTCCTACAGCTATTATGTCTATTGAATTTGGAAGGTAAGGTTCAGTTTTTTTAAAACTATTTTTATCAACACCATATACTGGATTTTCTATAGTCTGATCTCCTAAATTGCAGGGAACACTGCCATTTTTATCGTCGGTAATATCTGCAATGGTTGTAATTCTAAAATCAGAATTTTTTAAATCTTCCAATTCAAAAAGTCGTGGAACTTGAACATCCCAATACACACCATTTAGCAATACATCTGTAAATGGTAAATACTTTTTAAACAAACAATTGTAGTGGTTTGGATTTTCATGAAAATCTAATCTTTTATAATTTCTAGAGGTTTTGTGTTCATATAATTTTTTTCCTTTTAAGTGTACATAAACTGGATATGTAAAATCTTGTTCAATAAATTCTTCTGGTTCTACTTCTTGAATATCCATCAAATTCATAATTTCTATGATTCCATGGGTTACTCTACCACTACCAGTTACAGCAATTTTGATTGGAGGAATTTTAACGCCAAAATAAGTATTAATAAGTTGTCTATAGTCTTTTATTTTATACACTCTTTCTAAACTAAAAGTTTGTGTTCTTTCACCATAACTCATTAATCCATTATGTGCTCCAACAATACCTGGAAAAAAACCAAAGCCAATCATTCTCTGTCCATCATCATGAACTAAACATTCATAATCTATTAAAGTAATATTTTTAGCAATGAGTGTCTTAAATAATTGTTGATTGGATGGTTGTAGCTTTTTTGTATGACTAAAAAACAAATAAGTTTTGTTAGGAATTAATGTTTCAGCAGCAACTTCTTTAATACCAATTAATATTTCACAGGCACTTAAATCTTCAACAACTTCAATACCTTTTTTTCTAAATTCTTCATCTTTAAAACAACGTGATTCACTTTTTTCCACCACTATTTTAATCGATAAATTTTGGTTAATCCATTTACATTGTGTTGGTGTAAAAGCAACTCTGTTATCTGGCGGGTTCTTAGTTTCTTTGATTAAGCCAATTGTTAACATACCTTCTAATTCTAAATCTTGTAGCAAATATCATCAGTTTTAAAATTATACTTACTTTATTATAGTATTAATATGAACAAAATATCATTAAAAAAGCAATAATTAAGAGTTTGAATCGTTTATAATAAGTTAAGAACTGTATTTGCAAAGTTGCATTCTATGATCAGTTTTTAAAGTTTATTTCCTCTAACAAAAAATCTACCCTAAAAAACATCTTTAATTTTTGTTGTAATTAAATGCAATAAATATTAATTAGCTTGATGTAAAATATTTTAGGGCTATGAAAAAATGTAATTTATTTTTTAGTTTAAAAACCTTAGGAAATGTAATGCTATGTTGTAGTATTATATTTCTTTCATGCACAAAATATACAGGCAATTCTAAAAGTTCAGTAAGTTCTGGAACATCTGGTTCTGGAGGTTCAACTTCGCCAACACCATTGCCACCAGCTGGGGGTTCAGGGTCATCTGGTTCAGGAGGCACTGGAGGAACTGGTAGTACCAATAGCCCTCATGCTTATATCCAAAATTTAAATTTTTCTTCTTCAGCATTAGCTTATGTAACCTACAATGATTCCATTTCATTAAAAAAAGATGGAAGTTATACAGTTGTAAATGCTGGTAATGGATTAGTAAAAAGTAAAATTGGTTCTGGTGCAAGTTCAGATCCTGTACAAACTACAGCCAGCTATTTATTTAAACCTTATTCTTATTATTCATATGTACTATTTACATCGCCAGCTGCTCCTATTGGTGAAGTTTTATTATCAAACGATTTAGCAACTGTAGCAGGAGGTGCTGCACAGGTTAGATTTTTAAGTCTTGATCCCTTAACTACATCAACACCTATAACATTTAAACTATCTAATTATTTAGATAATGTTTCTGTAAATGCTAGAAAATATTTAGATAATAAAGTAGATACCAATTATAATAAATTTCAAAGTATTACTCCTGGCACAAGCATAATAAAGTTTGTGTATCTTGATAGTACAGTTTTAACTTTTAATCAAATATTTTCCTCAGGTAAAAAGTATACTGTTTTTGCTGGAGCTTTAAGTTATGTAGCTAGCTCTAAAGGAACATTGCCAGTAAGCTATTATCAAGTTGCACAACATAATTAATAAATTTAGAAATACAATTTATGAAGCTGAAATATACACTCATATCAATTCTTTGCTTTTCGCTTTTTTATCTTTCATGCACAAAGTATGAATCAAATTTAACAAGCACTCCTACAACTCCAGAAGTTGTGGTTCCACCAGCAATTAAGTTTTTTAATGTGATGGATTTAGGTGAAACTAAAGTTGCTTTAAATGCAAAACAAGTAACTTCTGTTTCAAAATTTTTTGCCTCTGGTTATATTTCAGGTGTAAATGGAATTAATAATATAAAAATAAGCTCAACAAATAATATTAGTTTATTAGATGTTAATCCAACAATGGCTAATAACAGTAAATATTCTGGATTTTTTTACAAAGTGGGTAATGAATGGAAATTAAATATTGTTAAAGATGATTTACCAACAAATCTTGTTAGTGGTTTTGCAGCTATTCGTGTTTTAGATTTTAGAACGGAAGCTTATTTTAATTATATTAATGTAAGATTAATTTCTCCAGGGTTTGCAATCATCGACCAAAAAAATAGAAATTTTCTCGACCATACAACTTTCGATAATTACACAAAATTTCAAAATATTGGTGCTGGAACTTATAGCATTAACATGTACAATGATACTATTACAAGCAGCACAAGAACAGGAGTTCAGATTGCAGATAAAGGAATTTATTCAATTCTTTTAACCACTCCAACCAATATAGTTCCTTATACAGATGCTATTTTTCACATTTATCCAGATGTAGCAAAACACAACTAAATTTTAATGAAAGTAAATATGTAAGTTATTGGTAGAAATGCCAATAACTTTTTTCGTATAGATTTGCTTTAAAATATTTTGTTTTGAGTCAAAAATTATCTTCTTTACTTGAAAGATTCAACGAACCAGAAACCCTTAAAATGGCTAAGTTGGGGAGGGAGTTACGTGCCAAAGGAATCGATATTGTTGATCTAAGTTTGGGTGAACCAGATTTTGATACTCCACAACATATTAAAGATGCTGCAATAAAAGCAATTAATGATAATTGGAGCCATTATACACCAGTTCCAGGATTTTTAGATTTAAGAGAAGCAGTTTGTGATAAATTGAAACGAGATAATCAATTAGAATATACACCTCAACAAATAGTTGTTTCAACAGGTGCCAAACAATGTTTGGCAAATGCAATTTTAGCTTTAGTTGATAAGGAAGATGAAGTTATTATTCCAACTCCTTATTGGGTAACTTATGGTGAATTAGTTAAAATTGCAGGTGGAAAGGTTGTACATATTACAACTAATGTAGAATCTGGTTATAAAATAACTGCTCAACAACTAGAATCTTCAATAACTGAAAAGTCAAAAGTCTTCATGTTTTCTTCTCCTTGTAATCCAAGTGGAGCTGTGTATAGTTATGATGAATTAAAATCTTTAGTTGAAGTATTTGAAAAACATCCAAACATTTATATCATTAGTGATGAAATTTATGAGTACATCAATTTTGTTGGTGCACATCAAAGTATAGCCTCATTTGAATCTGTGAAAGAAAGAGTTGTTGTGATTAATGGACTAAGTAAAGGTTTTGCTATGACTGGTTGGCGTTTGGGGTATTTAGCAGCTAACCTAGAAATTGCAAAAGCTTGTGAAAAATTACAAGGACAATATACTAGTGCTACTTGTTCAATAGCTCAAAAAGCAGCAGTAGCAGCACTTACAACTGATAATACTCCATCAAAAAAAATGACTGAAGAATTTTTGAAGCGAAAGAATAGAGTGATGGAATTGGTGACTGAAATTCCTGGATTAAAATGTAATAATCCCGATGGAGCTTTTTATGTTTTTCCTGATGTGAGTTATTATTTTGGTAAATCTGATGGTGAAGAAACTATTCATAATTCTGCAGATTTAAGCATGTATCTTTTAAATAAAGCAAGCGTTTCAAGTGTTATGGGTGCAGCTTTTGGAAACGATAATTGTGTTCGTTTTTCTTTTGCAAATAATATAACTAATATTGAAAAAGGGTGGGAGAGAATTAAAATTGCCCTTGCAAAATTGAAATAAGATTACATATATTTTCCAGTATAACTTTCTTTAACTTTAGTAATGTCTTTTGGTATGCCTTCATACACCAAATAACCACCTTCATCACCAGCTTCTGGACCTAAATCAATAAGCCAATCTGCCGATTTTATTACATCTGTATTATGCTCAATTACAATTAAAGAATGCCCTTGTTCTACCAAAGCATTGAATGAAGCAAGTAGTTTTTTAATATCATGAAAATGCAAACCAGTTGTTGGTTCATCAAAGATAAAAAGCATATGTCCATTGCCTTTCCCCTTGCCTAAAAAACTGGCAAGCTTTACACGTTGTGCTTCTCCACCAGATAAAGTATTGGATGATTGTCCAAGTTTAATATAGCCCAAACCAACATCCTGTAAAGGTTTTAAGGAAAGTGCAACTTTTTTACTGTCTTTATGAGATTCAAAAAATTCAATGGCTTCATCTACACTCATTTCTAAAACATCATGAATATTTTTTTCATGATATGTAACATCCAAAACTTCTTCTTTAAAACGTTTACCATTACACACTTCACAAGTTAAATGAACATCTGCTAAAAATTGCATTTCAACAATTTGTTCTCCTTCACCACTACAAGTATCACATCTTCCTCCTTCAACATTAAAAGAATAATGTTTTGGAAGAAAGCCACGAATTTTTGATAAAGGTTGATTTGCATATAAACTTCTTATTTCATCATAAGCTTTAATGTAAGTAACAGGATTACTTCTTGAAGATTTACCAATAGGATTTTGATCTACCATTTCAATTTGAGAAATATAATCAACATCTCCAGAAATTTTATTATGACTTCCAACTTTATCTGCAAATTCTCCTTTTGATTTTTGTAAAGCTGGATAAAGTATTTGTTTAATAAGTGTTGTTTTACCACTACCACTAACACCACTTACAACACAAAAAATTCCTAAAGGAAATGTTACAGAAATATTTTTTAAATTATTCTGTGTGGCATTTTCAATTGTAATACTTCTTAACCATTTTCTGGTTTGTTTTGGAGGAACAATGCTTAACTCACCTTTTAAATATTTTCCTGTTAAACTTTTTTCATTGTTGATGATGGCATCATAATTTCCAGTGGCAACAATTTCTCCACCAAGATGAGAAGCTAAAGGTCCCATATCAATTATATAATCAGCTTCTTTCATCATTAACTCATCATGCTCAACAACAACAACAGTATTGCCTAATTCTTTTAAAGATTTTAAAACTGATATTAATTTTTTAGTATCTCTGTTATGTAAACCAATTGAAGGTTCATCGAGAATATATAATGAATTTGTGAGGTTAGAACCCAAACTTCTGGTGAGTTGAATACGCTGACTTTCACCACCACTCAAGCTATTGGCTAATCTATCTAAAGTTAAATAACCTAAACCTACATTAATTAAAGTATCTAAGCGTTGATGAATTTCTATCAATAATCTTTTTGCAATTTCTGTATCACCAGTATTAAGTTTTAATTCATTGAACCATTTTTTTAAATCTTTAATTGGTAATTTACAAAGTTCTCCTATATGGGTTTCATTAATTTTTATGTATAAAGCCTCTGGCCTTAATCTATAACCTTTACAATCGTTACAACTAGTTCTGCCTCTATATCTACTTTGTAATACTCTATATTGTACTTTATATAAATTTTGTTCAACTTCTTTAAAAAAATTGTTTATACCTAAAGCTTTATCAACGCCATACCATAGTTGATGAAGTTGATCTTTTGTTAATTCATTAATTGCTTTATGAATAGGAAATCCTTTTGCATTTTTTATGAATTGATCTTTCCACCAAACTAATTTTTCTCCTTTCCAAGGTGCAATTGCATTTTCAAAAACACTAAGTTGTTTATGAGGAATTACTAAATCGGCATCTATACCCAAAACCTGACTAAAACCTTCGCAAGTTGGGCATGCACCAAAAGGATTGTTGAATGAAAATAAGTTGGGTACAGGTTCTTCAAATTTCATTCCATCTAACTCGAACTTATTACTAAAATGTTGCAGGTGTTGTTTATCAACTTCTATATAAACTTCCCCATCACCTTCATAAAATGCAGTAGATATAGAATCTGAAAGTCTGTGAATATCATCTTCATCAAAATCCTTAGTTACAATTCTATCAATTAATACATATACTTTGGTTTTATCATTCTCCTTAAAAATTTCTTTAAGTTGTTTTGTATTTTCAATAAGTTCTTCAATTCTATAAGTTATGGACTCATTTTTTTTGGAAGTTGAATTTCTAACTACAATTCTGCTAAACCCTTTTTGAATTAATATGTTTAACTCCTCTTGATATTTTCTTTTAGCATGAGTTCTAAAGCCAATTAAAATAAATGCTTTACTATCTTTCTCTAATGATTGTATATATTTTAATACATCAATTACATCATCTTTTTTTACTTCATTACCACTAATAGGGCTTATGGTTCTACCAATTCTTGCAAAAAGTAATCTGAGGTAATCATAAATCTCTGTCATACTACCAACAGTGCTTCTTGGAGTTCTTGTAATTACTTTTTGTTCTATAGCAATGGCAGGGCATAAACCTTTAATATCATCAACATCTGGTTTTACCATACGTGCCATAAACTGACGAGCATAAGAACTAAGACTTTCAGCATATCTTCTCTGACCTTCAGCAAAAAGAGTATCTATGGTTAAAGAAGATTTACCACAACCACTAACACCAGTAACAACCACTAATTTATTTCGAGGAATTTCAACGGTTACGTTTTTTAAATTATGCGTTCTAGCATTTTTGATGATTATTGAATTAGTGGTTTTGTTAATTGTTTTATTTTTTATTATAGTATCAATTTTCTTGCTGATAGCCATAGTTACAAAGTAAATACTAAATATATTTTTTGCCTTTATTCTTTCTGTAAAATGTGTGGATAATGCAATTAAGTCTTTTTAGTTTTAAACAATACTCAATAAAACTTTATTGTTATCGTTTGAAATGTAATTTGGCATTCGATAAGGAACTATACTTATCGTATCCAATTATCCTTGCTTTTTTATTGTAAAATAAAAACCCTAACTTATGAGAGCACACCAAAATGTGTTGGATAACGATTTAGTTCGATTATTCCAAAATGGAGATGAACTAGCATTGGAAGCACTAATTGCTAGATACAAGGATAAAATATTTTCAACAATATTTTATTTAGTAAAAGATAGACACCTTGCTGAAGATCTTTTTCAGGAAGTGTTTATTAAAATTATTGATAAGTTAAGAATCAACAGCTACAATGAAGAAGGTAAGTTCTTGCATTGGGCACTAAGAATCTCACATAATCTTTGTGTAGATCATTTCAGAAAAGAAAAACGTAATCATACCACAAGTGGGGATAGCTCTAACCTTTTTGATATGTTAGAACTTTGTGGAGATGCTGCTGATACTAAACTTGTGAATGGTCAAATACAAGAAAAAGTAAGGGCAATGCTAGATTTGTTGCCAAATGAACAAAGAGAAGTTATTATTTTAAGACATTTTGCAGAATTAAGTTTTAAAGAAATTGCACAATTAACCAATACAAGCATTAACACAGCTTTAGGTAGAATGCGTTATGGTTTAATTAATTTAAGAAAAATGATGGAAGAAAACCACATGGTTTTATAAAGTTTTGTTTTGTTTTAAAAAAATCGCCTATATGGCGATTTTTTTATATCCTTGATAATCAATAATAGCAGTTGCAAAGGGTTAAATTTTATAATTATTTTTTTTTATTAGCTATTCTTAAATAATTATTTTTAATTTGTAGCTGAATTAAAAATAAACAAATAAGTTTATGACAAAAAACTACAGCATTACTTTTCTATTCTTAATTTCTTTGCTATTTTGTAATACTACAAAAGCACAAAACAATTTTTTTAGAGATTTGGAAGAACAAGAATTTGTTACTGAAGTTCAAACAAGAGCTATTGTTCCTGAAAAATACAGAACCATTCAAATGGATTTAAATTCCATGAAAAATTTCTTAAGTTCTGTTGCAAGAATCAACGAAGCAACAACCGACAGAAAAACAACCCCTATAATTTCTATTCCAATGCCTGATGGCAGCACTTCGCTATTTCATATTTGGGAAAGATCAATTATGGAACCAGGATTAGAAGCAAAATATCCAAACATTAAAACTTATACTGGTCAGGGAATAACTGATAGAACTGCTGTTATAGTTGCTAGTATAACTGAATTTGGATTCAATGCAATGATACTTTCAAGTATAACTGGAAATGTTTTTATTGATCCTTACGATTTTAAAACAACAACTAACTACATAACTTACTACAAAAAAGATTTCAAAAAAGATTTGTCTTATGTTGAAGAAGGTGTTGTTTCAACAGAAAGTAATACTACTGAAGCTGAGCCTGCTGGTCAATGTATTGGTCCATCTGTAAGAATTTATAGATTAGCAGTTGGATGTAATACACAATATGCAGTTGCAGCAACTGGATTATCTACACCAACAAAAACACAAGCATTTGCTAAAATTGTAATTTCTGTTAATCGAGTAAATGGTGTTTATGAAACTGAAGTAGGAATACGATTAGTTTTAGTTATTAATACAGATAATATTATTTACGTAACTCAATCTGGAGATCCTTACTATGCTGCAAATTCAAATGCTTCAACTTTATTAAATATAAATCAATCACAATGCGATGCACTAATTGGTACTGCAAATTATGATATAGGACATGTTGTTACAACTGGAGGTGGTGGAATTGCTGGCCTTGGTGTAGTTTGCAATTTTAGTAATAAAGCTAGA
>JAYVBS010000320.1:0-2205 GCA_043750315.1 Chitinophagaceae bacterium | reverse complement strand
TCCAGTTACAAGCAACAAATAAAGAAGCATCTGTGAAAATATCATTAGGTACTCTTCCTGTATATCAAATAACTGCCAATCATAATCATCACTTGCAGTTGCAGGAGTAATACTAAATTCTAATGGGCCATTTGTATAACAAAGAAATTTATAATAGTAAGGATTTATATCAGCATAAACTATTGTAGAAGCACAAACTGGAACAGGAATTGTTCTACCACTACAAGCAGGAACACTAGTTTGTGTAAAAGTTGCTGTACCACAAACAGGAAAAGCACTTGAAGGATTTTGGCCATTATTTGGGCATTGGGAGGATACAATTTCAGGAAAACTTAAAACGAAGAATGATAAAATAAATATATAACGCATAATAAATAGCAACAAAAGACAAACCTAATGGATAATGATGAATTAGCTGTTGATTAGAAATTATTTAGTATTTGTTTATAGCATTTATTGTATTAATAAATTATTCAGATAAAGAAAACAAATTGATTAAAAGATTAGAATACTTATTTTTGTAAAAATCGAATTTATGAAGTTGAGTAAAAGGGTAGTATTTTTTTTAGTAATAATTCTAGTAGTAAGTGTTTTATATAGAGTATCTCCTTTAAGAGATTATGGCTTTGCACCTCAATTAGCAATTGCTTTATTTAGTGGATACTTATTTAGTGATAACAAAAAATGGGCTTTCATATTGCCAATATTATCATTGTTTTTATCAGATGCAGTTTTTGAGATTTTATATAACTATAATCTTTCTGATATGAAAGGATTTTATGGTTATGGTCAAATATTAAATTACAGTTTCTTTTTAATCGTTACAGCTGTTGGTTTTTTTATTAAAAAGATGAATGTTACAAAGATTGCAACTGCATCTATACTTGGACCAACTATATATTTTTTAATTTCAAATTTCTCCATTTGGGTTGGAGGTGGTGGTTATCAACATCCTAAAAATCTAACAGGTTTAGTTGCTTGTATCGCAGATGGAATACCTTTTTATAAAAACAGTATTGTTGGAACATTACTGTTCTCTGCAGTATTATTTGGATCTTATTATTTTATGACCAAAAAAGTAAATCAAGAAGTTATTGCAAAATAGTATTCTTAAAAAAGATTTAAAAAAAAGCAACCAAAATGGTTGCTTTTTTTTATTATAATCTTAGTCCAAAACTTATTCCTAAAGCCCTAATACCTGCCCAAGGGCCTGTTGAAGTTATATTAGCAGTTGTAGCAGAAGTTACTTTTCCATCGAATTTAAAAGGACCCACTTCCTTTAATTCATTTAATTGACTTTGTAAGGCATCTTTTTCTTGTTGAGTGTTCATTGCAGGACTAATATTCACTGCATCAATTGTTCCAGAACTTGAACCATAATGGGCACCAATTATGTAAAAATCTAAAACGAGTTTTTTAGCAATACTAAATTGAGTTCCTAATAATAAACCACCACTAAAAGTTTTAATTGTTCCATTAAACAAAACTGTTGGTTTTGTAGTATAGTTAGGGTTAGCATAAGTTATTGGAATAGACACATCAAATGTTGCATAACGAGCATAGGGAGCAATATAAAATCCTTTTAATTTTCCTGCACTTAAATAAAATCTTACTTCAGGAGTAATAGCAAAATTGCCAACTTGAAAATCATTAATTTTTACATCGGGGTCATCAATCAATTTTTCAATCATACCTTTCAATGGCAGCTGAGATTTTGGCATATATCTAATACCAACTGACAAACTCATTTTCTTTAAAAAACTTCTTTCAAAAGTCAAGTTATAATTGTTAATTGCTAAACTCGACAGATTAGTTTTTATTACATTTTTTCCTCCAGTTAAAATTCCTAATTGAGCATTAGAAAAGAATGGAATCATTAATAATAAAACGATTAATTTTTTCATAATGAATTAATTTTTGTTTTCGTAAATATATTTTATTTTGAATGATGATAAAATAGTTTTTTTGCACATGCGTAAGTTATCAATGGATGAATTGAATAGAATGTCAGTTGAAGAATTTAAACAATCTCAAAAAAAGAAAATTATTGTGGTGCTCGATAACATCAGAAGCATGCACAATGTAGGCAGTGTGTTTAGAACTGCTGATGCTTTTTTAATAGAAGCCATTTGTATATGTGGATTTACAGCTCAACCACCACATAGAGATATTAATAAAACTGCATTAGGTGCAACCGAATCTGTT
>JAYVBS010000319.1:0-5146 GCA_043750315.1 Chitinophagaceae bacterium | reverse complement strand
CTTTTTCAAACATTTTATTTGCATTATCAGATTTGCCTGCAAGCTGATACAATTGGCCACATAAAAACTCCCATCTGGTTTTTTCTGTTTTATTTTCTGAGTTGTTTAAACTTTTTTCTAAATGTGTTGCAGAGCTATCATAGTTTTTTTGAAGATAAAAGCTATATGCTGCTAATTCAAACAAATCTGTTTTTAGTCGCTTTGGAAAATATGGATCTACTTTTAAAATTGAAATCAAAGCACCAGCCTCACCTAATTTATTTTGTTCTAAATAGTTTCTAATAATCCATAATAAAGATTCATTTCTTTCTAAAGGGCTTCTGATAATTTTTTGTAAAAAAGGTCTTTCTTTTTCATTCGTAGAGATAGAGAAAATACCATTTGCATTGCTACTATTACTGCCAATCGGAATATCATAACCATCATCTTTTGGAGCGTAGATATAATTTAAATATTGAAAAACACGATAAGCCGAATCAAAATTTTGTCGTAAAAAATAAGCCTTGCCTAAAAGCATATATAAATCATCCACCCAATCAGACCTTAAATCGTGTAATAAAATTCCAGCATTGCATTTATAAATTATGGAATCTATATTTTTATCTTGGGCAGTTGTTGATAAAGTGTAATTATAAAAAGGAAGCAGTTGTGTATAATCGTCAGTAAAACTTTCTTTAGCTTTCTCAATAATTTCATTAAACTTTACATTAGCATTATAGTAGTAGTTATAATGAGTAAATGTGTTATTGAAAAAACGTTTAATGCCACTGATTTTTTTGTCTTCAATTTTTTCAGCATTTAACAGTTTTTCTTTGTACTTTTCTGGTTTTTGCTTTTCTAAATCTATTGATGTATTAGGCTGTGAAATAGCCGAGAAAACAAGAACTAAAAATAAAGCAGATAACAAGGGTTCTTTAAAAGATAATTTCATACTTAATGTGTAAATAAACCGATATTTAAAAGTAGAGTTATTTTTACATAATCAAAGTTTTTAGTAAAACGATTGATATCTTTAATTTTGTTTTAACAGATGACAAAGCTAACAGAAAATACAACAATAAAAAGGCTAAGAAATAAGTATCGTTTAGTAGTGATGAATGATGATACTTTTGAGGAGATAGTTACATTTAAATTAACTCGCATTAGTGTATATGTTGTATTAAGTTCAACTTTTGTTTTATTAGTTGGATTAACCACTTGTTTGTTGGTGTTTACTCCCCTTAAATATTATATTCCAGGTTATGGTAATAAACATACTTTAACTCAATTACAATTGTTAAAATATAGAACCGATTCATTGGAACAAGCTATTACTTTTAAGGATAAATATTTAGAAGGAATAACAACAGCCATTTCTGGAGGACAAACTCTTGTTTTAGATACCACAAGTTTAAATATTCAAAAGAGTGAAGCTTATGATGATCGTTTTAATCCTGCCCCTACAAAAAAAGTTAAGAAAAAAAGAAGAAGATAATTTGTATGAATAAAAATCAACCATTTAAATATGTTAGTCTCGCCTTGGAAATTTTAGTGAGTATTTTCATTGCTTTTTTTGCTGGCAAATGGTTAGATAAGAAATTTCAATTTTCTTTTCCTTTTATTACAGTGGGTCTTTCAATTTTAGTCATCATAAATATTGCTTTAAACTTAATAAAAGAAGTTTCTTCTAAAAAATAATTATGCAAGATCAAGAATCATACTTTAAAAAAACTATTCCATTGTTTATTTTTTTTGTGATAATGAATTGCACCATAATTCCTTTAAAGAATTGGTTGCAACAACATCAAATTAATGTAGATGTTATTATTGTAGCAAATTGTTTATTATTTATTCTAAGCTCTATCAACATTGCATTACACAAAAATGCATTGCAAAATAAAAATCCAAATGCAGCTGTTAGAAGTGTAATGGGTGGTACTTTAATTAAGTTAATGGTTATTTCAATTGCCATACTTATTTATTTAGTTGTTGCAGGCGAAAAAAGAAACTCTTATGGTATTTTTTGTGGGATGGTTTTATATTTAATTTACTCTATTATTGAAGTAAGAATAGCAACAAAAATGAAGAGAAACGATGGCAAAAACTGAGCATCCTATGAGTGCATTAGCTGCTTATATTCCTGAATGCAGCTTTGAAGATGTGGTTCATTACATTAACTTGTATCATGTTCATTTAACTGTAACTAAAAAACGAAAATCTGTTTTAGGCGATTATAGACATAATGCCCTAAATAAAAATCATAGAATTAGCATTAATGGCAACTTGAATAAGTATGAATTTTTAATAACACTGTTGCACGAATTAGCACATTTACTAATTTTTGAACAATTTGGAAATAGGGTAGATGCACATGGTAAAGAATGGAAAGTAGCTTACAAAAATTTATTAATGTATTTTATTCAAAAAAATATATTTCCTAAAGATATTACACAAGAGTTGTTAAAAACTGTTCATAATCCTGCTGCTACGGCAAATGGAGAAACTGCTTTGTTGTATGTTTTGCGAAATTATAATGTTGTTAAAAAAGATAATGTATTAACTATACAAGAACTTGCTGAGGGTATATTGTTTGAGACTGAAAAAGGAAAAATATTTAAAAAAGGAGCAAAGAGAAGAAAGCGATATGAATGTTTAGAAATTAATTCAGGAAAATTATATTCGTTTAGTGCAATTGCAGAAGTGAAGTTGATAAAGTAAATTAAGTAACCAGCACTATATTTTTTACAATGTAACTACTTGCAGTTAACTTTAATTGAATTATAAAAAAATAAGTTAAAGCAAGTTCAATGATAAATTATTATGAACACAGTTAAATATATACCTGCCCTCCGTTACAAATGTCTAACTCCAGTGTATGATTTTTTTATAAATTTCACGATGCCTGAGAAAGTGATTAAGCAGACATTAATTGCAACTGCAGATGTTTCAGCAACTGCAAATCTTTTAGACTTTGGGTGTGGCACTGCTACTTTAACTATTATGGTAAAACAAATATGCCCAGAAATAACTGTAACTGGTATTGATGTGGATGAAGAGATATTAGAAAAAGCTACAAAGAAGATAAAAGAAGAAAACTTAGATATTAAATTGCTAAACTATGATGGTGTAAAACTTCCATTCCAAAATAGTACTTTTGATATAGTAATTTCCAGTCTTGTTTTTCACCACCTTGATACCGAAACAAAGCAAAAGGCACTGGCTGATATTTTCAGAATCCTAAATAATAATGGAAAATTTATTGTTGCAGATTTTGGTCGTTCAACCTCATGGTTACAACGAATACTTTTTAATATTGTAAGAAGTTTGGATGGTTTTACACAAACAGATGCAAATGCGAAAGGGTTATTACCTGAATTGATTTCTGATGTTGGATTTGAAAATGTAGGAATAAAAAAACGATTCAAAACCATGTTTGGTGAAGTTCAGATTATCAGTGCTAGCAAAATAAAATAATCTAATAAATAAATCATGAAAATTTACTTTCAACTTGGCGTTTTATTAATTGTACTATCAGCTTCTGTAATGTCTTTAAAAGCTCAGCAACCAAAAAAAGAAGAAGTGTGTTACAACCCAAATCTTGTAAAAGATACCAGTAAAAAAAGTATTAAATCAATGGCTGTTGCTGTGTTTAATGCTGATAGTATAAAAATTAATTATCATTCACCTGGCGTTCGTAAAAGAATAATATGGGGTGGTCTGGTTCCTTATGATGAAGTATGGGTTACAGGGGCACACGATGCTACTACCATTGAAATAAGTAAACCCTTTGTTATAAATAGAAAAGAAATTCCTGCAGGTAAGTATGCATTTTTTACTATCCCTAGTAAAAAGGAATGGACTATTATCATCAACAAAAACTGGAAACAACATTTAGCAACTGAATATGATGAAAATGAGGATGTGGTAAGAATTAAAGTTAAGCCCACTAAAAATAAACATACAGAACGGCTTCAATATTTTATAGAAAACGGTAAAGGCAGCAATGCTAAAATTGCTATTGCGTGGGAGAAGTTAAAGATTGAGTTTTCTTTGATTATTAAATGATAGAAAGCTATAAAAAAATTTACTAGTCCGAAAGGTTAATTTCAAAATATAACTAGGGTATGTGTTTACTTTATTATATGACTAATTTCTAGTACTAATGGAATCAGTTCCTTGTTTCTAATAACAATTACTTTTATTGTGTTGCCCGCACTTTGTAAAATTTGTTTATAAGTTTGTAAGTTATTGGTAAAATTGTTATCAATAGAAAAAATGATATCGTTGGGCTTAAAACCAGCTTTTTCAGCTGGACTATTTTCTACAATATCTTCTATCACGATATATCCATTAATTTGGTATAAGCCTAAGCCAGTATATGAATAATCAAACTCGTCAAGAAAATGTGTATTTGGTTTTATAAAAATTTCTTGGCTAGGATAATTGATTATCAAATTAAATCTTCTTAATATATCATTACCTAAAACACCTCCCATTTTAGGATAGCTTGTTATATTATTATCGTCCTTAAAAATGTAAATTGGTACCCATCTAAATTTGTATGGTCCAACTTTTAAGCTTTTTATAGCGGTAGTATGCATCATTTTTTTGCCACCTAAACCTTCGGCTTGTGTAACAAAAAGTTTTCTTTTCTTTTTCAAAATAGTACTGTCTTCTACATACTCTTCACTTAGTAACATATTTAATCCAGCACCAGTGTCAAAAATCAAGTCTGTATTAGAAACTATATTATCTTTTATCGTTGTTGGAATTACAGGAAGCCCATAAAACTTAGGGTGTAATAGATGTCCTCCCTTAGGATAATTTACTTTTCCAGGAGAAAAAATTTCAATATATCTATCATCGTAGTTAACATTAATAATATATCTACGTAAAAAACTCAAGCCAATAACACCATCTACTTTTAAGCCATATGAACTTGTAAGTATATCATAATTATTAATATGGAAATCTAAACTATCAACTTGTAATCCTGGAAATTTCAGTGATTTTTTGTAAATAAAATCTACTTTTTTGCTTCCTGCAATTCCTTTAATTATTCTGTTTGTTTTAATACTTTTTAAACCCATTGTTTCTACGGTTGTTGAATCTAACGAAATGCCACCACTACCTGTATCAAAAACAAAATTGAGTGAGTCTTGAAAAT
>JAYVBS010000318.1:0-2211 GCA_043750315.1 Chitinophagaceae bacterium | reverse complement strand
AAATCGCAAACGATTTATTAAAGAAATGAAGCAAAATAGCATAGCCATTTTTACTAGTAATGATGAATGGCCAAACAATGGAGATGCTATTCATAAATTTAAACAAAATAGTGGTCTGTATTGGCTTTCAGGTATTGAACAAGAAGATAGTATGGTAATTCTTTTTCCAGATAATTACGATTCAAAATATAGAGAAGTATTGGTTTTAGTAAGACCAAATGAGTTGAAAGAAAAATGGGATGGCAAAAGGTTAAGAGTTGAAGAGGCTCAAAAAATATCTGGAATAAAAACCATTGTTTGGGTAGATAGTTTAGAAGCTTTAATACAACCTTGGATTCATTTAGCTGAAAATATTTATTTAGACTCTAATGAAAATGATAGAAAAGCAAGTTTAATTAGAAGCAGAGATTATCGTTTTATTGATGAAATGCAACAACGATATCCATTACACAATTATTTACGTGCTGCAACAATAATGAAAAAACTTCGTGGTATAAAAACCAAAGAAGAAATTGAAGTAATTCAAAAAGCAATAGATATTACAGAAAATACATTTCGTTATTTATTAAAATTCATTAAGCCAGGAGTTATGGAATATGAAATTGAAGCAGAAATAATGCATCAATTTTTAAATCAAAGAGCAACTGGCGAAGCGTATGGAAGTATAATTGCTAGTGGAGATAACGCTAGAATTTTGCATTATCATAACAACAATCAAAAATGTAATGATGGAGATTTAATCTTAATGGATTTTGGAGCAAGTTATGGTGGCTATAATGCCGATTTAACCAGAACAATTCCAGTAAATGGAAAATTTAGTAAACGACAAAAAGAAGTGTATAATGCATGTTTACATTTACATGATTATGCTAAAAGCATTTTAAAACCTGGCATTTCAGTAATTAATTATACTGATAAAGTTGGTGAAGAAGCCACTAAACAATTCCTTAAAATTGGCTTAATAAAAAAGGAAGATGTAAAAAAGGAAGACAAAGAAAACAGAGCTTATAGAAAATATTTGTATCATGGAATTTCACATCATTTAGGAGTAGATGTACATGATTTAGGCACCAGAACTTCTGCTTTACAACCAGGAATGTTTTTAACTATTGAACCTGGTATTTATATTGAAGAAGAAAAAATGGGTGTAAGAATTGAAAATAATGTATGGTTAACAAAAAATGGGAATGTAGATTTAATGAAAAATATTCCTATTAAAGCTGATGATATTGAAAAATTGATGAAGAAATAGTCAACTTCTATAATTAAAACATTAAACTAATGAAAAATATCAGTGAAAAATCGTCTGTAAACAGTAGACTTATCAAACAAATCCCAAACATTTTCACTTTACTCAACCTATTCTTTGGTTGTTTAGCAATAGTAGTTGTAACTCAGCCAGGATTAATTGTAAGTCAAGATGAAAACTTGCAACAAATTATAGATATACCCGAAAAAATGGTATATGCTTCATTATTTATAGCCATTGCAGCTGTGGTTGATTTTTTAGATGGTTTTGTAGCAAGACTTTTAAAAGCTACATCAGAAATGGGTAAACAATTAGATAGTTTAGCAGATGTGGTGAGTTTTGGCGTTGCACCAGGAATGATTATTTACCAATTTTTAAGACTAAGCTACTCTCAAGATATAGAAAGTTTAAACAATAATAGTATTTGGCTTTATGCAGCATTTATTTTACCCTGTGCAGGTGCTTATCGTTTAGCAAGATTTAATTTAGATATAACTCAAACCCAAGTTTTTAAAGGTGTTCCAATACCAGCAATTGGTTTATTGGTTGCATCATATCCTTTAGTATATTTTAATAATCATACTCAATGGATTTATGAAATAATCATGAATCAGTGGTTTTGGTTTGCTGCAATAATAATTTCAAGTTATTTAATGATTTCAACACATCCTATGATTTCATTAAAATTAAATGGAATAAATTTAAAAAGCTTAACTCCTTTAATCATCTTATTGATAGTTGCTATTATAACTTCAATTTTATTTGGATGGTTAGCAGTAACTTTTACATTTTTTGCATATTTGCTAATATCATATTACTATTTAAAAAATACAAGTCAACCAAATCAATCTGATAATTAAGTGTTATATCTAGTTCCAACACCAATTGGTAATTTAAAAGACATCACTTTTCGTAGTATCGAAATTTTGCAAAGTGTAGATGTTATTTTGTGTGAGGATACT
>JAYVBS010000317.1:0-11899 GCA_043750315.1 Chitinophagaceae bacterium | reverse complement strand
TGGTTTGCTTTTTATCCCAAGGACATTTTTCTCTTAAATCATCCATTATTTGTTTCAATTCAAGAAACTTTTCTGCAGTGTTATTCATTTTGTAATGTTGAAGTTTGTAAGTATTCTAAATCTAAGTTAGAATTATTTTATTACCATTAGTTAACAATTGTTTTACTAAAAAGCCGATTCTGAATATTATAGGTTATTATTTAGTTGCTATTTTTACAAAATGAAGAAAGTTATTATTCTTGTTACCCTTGTACTTATTTTAAGTCAAGTTGCTTTTAGTCAATTTTATTACAGTGATATTCTTTTGAACAAACAAGGAAATGCAAACTATTTGAACTTGAAAAATAACAAAGTAATAAAAATTGTTATTAATAATGAGTCAAAAGAAGATGGAGTAACTATTAAACAAGTTTTTAAAGATTCTTGGAATACACTAATTACTGAAGCACAATTATCGATTGGCATTTCAAATACTTCTACTCAATATTATGAGAACAATTTAATTGTAAAAAAAGAAGAAGATATTAAAAATGTAAACTCAACTATTAATTATTTCTATAACGAAAAAGGAAAGCTAGTTCAAATAAATTCAAAGAGTATTGATACTTCTGTAAATAAAAGTTTTGAAGAAAATCATATTTTTAGTTATGATAGTCAAGGTATTTTAGATAAAATGTTTAAAATAAAAAATAATTCTGATACTACTTTTATTACATTTTTGAAGGATGAAAAGAACAATGTGATTGAAGAAAATTGGTTATTCAAAAACAAATTAATTGAAACCTATTACTACTATTACAACAATCAGAATTTATTAACAGATATTGTAAAATTCAATTTGAAAGTTAATAGAATGTTACCAGAATTTTTATTTGAATACAGCATTAATAATGCTTTAGTACAACTTACTCAAATTCCATTTGGGAGTAGCAACTATTTTATTTGGAAATATACATACAACGAAAAACAGCTTAAAGAAAAAGAAATAGGCTTCAATAAACAATCTGAAAAAATTGGGGAAATGTTTTACAACTACGAATATGATTAGTTACAAACTGTAACTGGTAATTTACCAATGGGTTTTAGTTTTCCTAATAATATAGACGAGGCTTTCTGTTGAGTAATATTATTTTCATCATAACATGATATGATATTTCTACTACCACAAATATTATTTATAGCATAAGGATTCCCGAAGAAAAAAGAAATTGTTTTCGATTGTTGAGATAGAGACTTCATTAAAAAAACATCAGATTCTCCTAATCCAAAGTTGTTTGCAGGCCTTCTGCTATAGCTTTGAACACTAACTACTATAAAATCAAATTTATTTTCTATTATACATGAATCAATGATTGCTTTTGCAAGAGAAAATTTATCCTCCTTGTCCTTATAAAACTTTCTTGTTCTTGGTTCTATTGAATCAACTAGTTGTGTGTTAACTGGACTATTTATTCTATAGTATAAAGTTGTTGCACCTAAATCTTCACTCAGCCGTTTTGAAAACTCATTTTCTTCTCCATTACCTATACTAACATGAACAATATTTGACTTCTTAGTTTTGTAATCCAATCTATCACTCCAAGATGAAATGAAATGAGAAGATTCGTTAACAAGTGTTATGCTATTTGTAGCAATTTCATTTAAAAGTTCTGTGGTATTTTGGTTGATGTTATCAACTAAATTTAATGTGTCTACTTCTATTAAATGATTTAAACCTAAATTGAATTTTGCTAAAAGCATTTTTTTCACACTAGCTTTAAAATCTTTTTTACAAATTCTTCCATCAAGTATAGCTGAATCAATTTTTCGAATGCTCATTTCAATATTTTCTGGCAAAAGCAGTACATCGTTACCTGCAATTAATGCTTGAACTGAAATTTCACTATTTGGAAAATATTTAGTAACCCCTTTCATTTCTAATCCATCAGTAAAAATTAAGCCTTTAAACTGTAAATCCTCATTTAATAATTTTTTTACTGCTTTAGAAGATAGTGATGTTGCAAGATTTGAAGTTGTATCAATGGAAGGCACATATAAATGAGCCGTCATAACACTACCCACATTCTCTTTAATTAATTCTTTAAATGGGAATAACTCCAAACTATCTAATTGACTTAAAGATTTATTAATGATTGGTAAATCAAAATGACTATCAACTGCTACATCACCATGTCCAGGAAAATGTTTTGCACAAGCCATTACACCTGCATCTTGTAAGCCTTTCATGTATTGAATTCCTAGTTCTGCAACTGAATTTATATCTTCTCCAAAACTTCTATCATTAATTACAGGATTATTGGGATTATTGTTTACATCAACAACTGGTGCAAAATTTACATGTATACCTAATCTTTTACATTGTTCACCAATAGCATTGCCAACTCGATTTATAATTGATTTATCTTGTATTGACCCTAATGAAAAGTTTTTAGGAAATAGAATAACACTATCTAAACGCATACCTAAACCCCATTCTGCATCAATACAAACGATTAAAGGTGTTTTTGAGATTCGCTGATAATAATTAGTAAGTTTAGCTTGACGAACAGGTCCTCCTTGAAAAAAACATAAACCACCAACATTATATTTCTTAATTAAATTGGTTACATAATCAACATGCTCTTGTCCCAAATTGCTATGAGCTCTTACAACCATTAATTGAGCAATTTTTTCATCTTGTGTTAAGTTTTTATAAACACTATCCACCCAATTATTTGCAAGCTTTGATTTTTGCAAGAACTCTTGAGCATTTATTGATTGAAAAAATAAAATTGAAATGAGAAGTAATAAACGCATAATATGAAATTAATAAAAAAAGAAAAGCCATCATGAATAGATGGCTTAAAATGTTAGTTAAAATTATTTTTCTTCTGACTCAACTGGTTGAGATAATTTAATTTCGACCTGATTATTTTTTAATACTTTGAACCATTTTACCATTTTCTTTCTATCACTATCATACACCCTTTCAAAATCCATTGTTGGAAATACTTTTTTAAAGTAATCTTTTACATTTTTTGAATCTTTTTCATCTGGCAAACTCTCTTTTGTTTTTTCCATTGCATGAAAAATATCTACCAAATTTACATTTTCTCTTGTAGTATAAATCTCAATACTTTCAAGGTGCGAAAAATTATGAATTCTATTACTTGCAAATTTTGTAGACTTGTCTTCTAATGAACGAATAATTGCTCCATCAGATTTGCTAGAAATTAATTCGAATAAACCAGTAAGCTTTGTAACAGAAATGAGTTTACTATATTCCATATTTTTAAATTGGCAACAAATGTAGTATCTGTAAATGAAAAGGCAATTCTTATTTAGAAATTATAAATAAACTTATATAGAACTACCATAAATCTTTAAACTTTGTTACAAATGGTTACACTTTATTATGATAGAAACTAGAAACTTAATTGTTATTGGAGGCGGTGCAGCTGGTTTTTTTTGTGCTATTAATGCAGTTCAACAAAATCCAAATCTCAAAGTTATTATTCTTGAAAAAAGTAATAAAATACTTAGTAAAGTAAAGGTTAGTGGAGGGGGAAGATGTAATGTAACACATGATTGTACTGATATCATAGAACTTTCAAAAAAATATCCTAGAGGTGAAAAATTTTTAAAAAAAGCATTTCACTGGTTTAATGTTCAAGATACAATTAATTGGTTTTCAAAGAATGGAGTTGAATTAAAAGTTGAAAATGATGGCAGAATGTTTCCTAGTTCAAACACTTCACAAACAATTATTGATTGTTTTCTAAAACTGACAAATGAATTTAAGATTGAAGTTCAATTGTATAAAGAGGTAAAAAACATTCAACGAAAAAATGATAATTTTTTATTAGAACTAAGTGATGGTGCTACGATAACTGCAAATTATGTTTGTATAACTTCAGGTGGATTTCCCAAACTTTCTCAGTTCGATTGGTTAAAAAATTTAAACCATACTATTATTCCCCCAGTTCCTTCATTGTTCACTTTCAATTTACCTAAAAATAATATTACTAGTTTAACAGGTATTAGTATTTCGAATGCTTCAATTAAAATTACTGGTACAAAATTACAATCAAGTGGTCCATTATTAATTACCCATTGGGGTTTTAGTGGGCCTTCAGTTTTAAAACTTTCAGCTTTTGCAGCAATTGAACTTTCTAAACAGAATTACAACTTTAACATTCAAATTAATTGGTTAAACAATTATAATTTTGAAAAATTAAAAGACGAATTTGTACAAAAAAGAAACCATCATCCAAAACAAAAAATCATTAATTCAAATACTTACAACATACCTCAAAGACTTTGGCAATATTTTATTTCTACTGCTGAAATAGATGAAGAAATTACTTGGTCTAATTTAACTGTGAAGCAAGAGAATAGTTTAATTAAAATTTTAACAGATCAACATTTTATTGTTTCTGGCAAAACAACTTTTAAAGAGGAATTTGTCACTTGTGGTGGTATCGATTTAAATGAAGTGGATGTAAACACAATGCAAAGCAAAAAAATAAACAATTTATTTTTTGCAGGCGAAGTATTGAATATTGATGGAATAACTGGTGGCTATAATTTTCAAGCAGCTTGGACTACAGCATTTATTGCTGCAAAAACAATTGCTGAAAAAAGTAAATCTAACTCTTCTATTTAAGGTGCTAAAAATTGATTGTTAATATAATCTACAACACTTATTAAACTATTTGCTTCTTCAAAAACTTTAATTTGTCTATCAGCACCAGTACCATTTTCTAATATTTTATGTACATTGTTAATCATATGTCTGCTACCTAAATCATCAACAACATCATCAACAAAATCCATTAATTCATAAATTAATAATCTGGTATTAACTTCAGACTCTTTTCCAAAATCTATTAAACTGCCATCAATACCATATCTACCAGCTCGCCATTTATTTTCATTTATTAGTGCTCTCTGATAAAGTATAAAATTTAAATTCTGCAATCGTAGTTTATAAAGTTTGGCACAAAGTGCTTGAAAAAGTGCAGCTATAGTAATCGTTTCCATTACTGTCATAGGAACATCACAAATTCTAAATTCAACAGTATTAAAAAAAGGATGGACTCTTAAATCCCACCAAATCTTTTTGGCATTATCAATGCAATTCGTTTTAATTAAAAGGTTCACATAATTATCATAGGCTTCAATGCTTTCAAAATAATCAGGAATTCCGGTTCTAGGGAACTTATCAAATACTTTAGTTCTAAAAGATTTATAGCCTGTAATTCTACCTTCCCAAAAAGGCGAGTTAGTGCTTAAAGCAAAAATATGTGGAAGAAAATATCGTGCACTATTAGCAATATGTAATGCAATATTTCTATCCTCCATACCAACGTGAACATGCAATCCAAAAATTAAATTACTACGTGCAGCTTCTTGTAATTCATTTACGATTTGATGATATCGAACATGATCGGTTATCAATTGATTATTCCAATGACTAAAAGGATGTGTACCAGAAGCACCCATGGCAAACCCAAGATCACCAGCAATTTTAGCAATAGTACCACGCAAGGTTAATACATCATTATAAGCCTCATCAACATCTCTACAAATATCTGTACCAACTTCTACCACTGCTTGGTGCATTTCTGCTTTTACTTTGTCCTTAATAATCTTTTGCCCTTCATGAACAATTTTTTGGTCATGACTTGTTAGCTCTCGAGTTTTAGGGTCAATTACAAAATATTCCTCTTCAACACCAATAGTAAAATGATGATAATTAATACTTGCCATATGAAATAATTATGCTGGAGTTAAATTTTTAATTTTTGCTTTCTTATTTAAAAAATAATTTTTGTTTATTACTGCTACGTTTTATGTATTCGCCCCATGTTAAATTATCTTCATCGTCAACTTGAGCTTGTGCTTTTTCAATAGCATAATTGGCAGCAGTTTCAACAACCCATTCAAAATTTTCTTCCCCAACACTTGATCTTTCTGCATCAGGTGCAGGATTACAAAAATCAATTGCATAAGGCACGCCATCTTTCACTGCTAATTCTACAGTATTAAAATCGTAACCTAAAAACTTATTAATTCTTATAACAAGTTCTTCCATGTAAGCCAATCTTTCTTCGGTTGGTTTAAAATCAGCAACATATCTTAAATGGTGTGGGTTGCGTGGTTCATAAGGCATAATTCGAACATGTTTACTACCAATGCAATAACATCTATAGTATTCTTCAAACACAATTTCTTCTTGCAACATCATTACTAATTGTTCTGTTTCTGCATGTTTTTCAAAAAAATCGTCCATGCTTTCTAATCTATAAACACTCTTCCAACCACCGCCAGAAAAGGGTTTCATATATGCAGGAAATCCAATATATTCAAAAATTCCTTTCCAATCTAAAGGGTAACTTAAATTGGCAAAACTTTCAGCACTCGTATCAGGAGGTAAATCTTTCGATGGAAGAATTACAGTTTTGGGAACAGGCACTCCAATTTTTGTAGCTAAACAATTATTAAAAAATTTTTCATCTGCACTCCACCAAAATGGATTATTAATAACTGCAGTACCACATAATGCAGCATTCTTTAAATATGCTCTGTAAAAAGGAACATCCTGACTTATTCTATCAATGATAACGGCATATTCTGTAGCTTCTCCTTGCATAACTTTATCAATAGAAACAGGTTCAGCCAAAATTCCAGCAACTTTTTTACTAGTTATTCTTTCAATAATTGCATCAGGAAAACTTCTTTCTTTACCATGCAATATGCCAATTTTTTTCATAAATTATTTATTATTGTGTTTGCAACAATAATAAATAATTTATGCTAAGTTTCAAAATAAATGAGTTTAATTATTTTATTCTTAATTAAATATCAAGATTAAATTAACCCTATTTTTGAAACCTTAGGTATAATGTGAAATTTATGGTAGATGATCAATCAGTTAAAGAAAAATCGAAATTATTAATTCAACAACATATTATTTACTCCAACTATTTAGATAGAGATGTAATTTATGACGTTTATTATCTTCCAGAATTTATTAACTCGAACCCAAGTTTATTGTTAATTAATGATGGGCAAGATTTGGCCAAAATGCCATTTTCATCTTTGGTTACACCTCTATTTGAAACACAAGAAATTAGTCCAATTTTTTTTGTTGGCATACATTGTTCTGCAGAAAGAAAAAAGGAATATGGTACTAGTTTTTCAGCAGATTTTAGAGGTAGGGGAAACAAAGCAGGATTATATACAAAATTTATTTTCGATGAATTATTACCAGAAATAAGAAGAAATTATAATAACATAAATTTCAAAGAAAAATCATTTGCTGGGTTTTCATTAGGTGGATTAAGTGCATTGGATATTGTTTGGAATCATGCTTCAGAATTTGAAAAAGTTGGCATTTTTAGTGGTAGTTTATGGTGGAGAAGAAAAGCATATGATGATGGTTATGAAGACCAAAAAGATAGATTAATGCACTTACAAATTAAGTATGGCAAAATGTATCCATGGTTAAAATTTTTTATTCAAACAGGTGTAATGGATGAAAAAGCTGATAGAAATAATAATGGCATTATTGATAGTATAGATGATGCATTAGATTTAATAAAAGAATTAAAATTAAAAGGTTACCCAAATCAAAGTATTGAATATTTGCAAATGAATGAAGGACAACATGATGTTGCCACTTGGGCAAAAGCCCTTGTACCCTTTTTAAAATGGGGTTGGAAAAAATAGAATACCATTCATAATTTATTACTTTTTAAATAGGCTATACAACTTGTTTCAGAATTAAATTGTCTATATTAGAACTGTTATGAAACTAATTTATAATTTTTCAATACTTTTATTTTTTAGTAGTTGCTCCATACTTCATAAAAGCAATTTCCCCAAGCCCGAAAAAATTACACAATTTTCATTTACCATGCTTACTGGTGGAACTATTGTTATTAAAGCACAATTTGAGAATGTGAATGTAAAAGACTCAATGAACTTCATACTTGATACTGGTAGTGGTGGTATTTCTCTAGATTCTTCCACTGTTGAAAATATTGGTTTAGTAGGTACTAAAACAGAAAGGATTATAAGAGGTATAGCAGGTACTAAAAAGGTAAGCTTCATTTATAAAAAAACTTTAAAATTTCCAGGATTACAAGTTGATAGTTTAGATTTTCATATAAATAATTACGAAGTTCTAACGAGTTCGTATGGAATAAAAGTTGATGGAGTTATTGGTTTAAGTTTTTTGCGTAGATATATTGTATCTATTAATTATGATGATCATATTTTGGAAGTATTTACACCTGGCAAATTCATTTACCCTAATGGTGGCCATATTTTGCACCCAAAGTTTTTCGGGTTACCAATAATACCTTCAACAATAAAAGATAATGTTGTTTCTAACACAGATTTTATTTTTGATACTGGTGCTGGTTTAAATATGTTATTGAGCGAAAATTATGTAAAAGATAGTACTATACTCAAAAAAAATAGAAAATTATTCGTAACACAAGCCGAGGGTTTAGGTGGAAAAAAAATGATGAACACTACAGTAGTTAAAAGTGTTTCAGTAGGGCCTTATACATTTAGGTGGGTGCCAATTTATATTTTTAGTGACGATTTTAATATTACAAATTATCCTAGAATGGGTGGTGTTATTGGAAATGATATTTTAAGAAGATTTAATGTTATTATTAACTATCCAAATCAAGAAATTTTTCTAAAACCAAATTCGCATTTTTTCGATGATTTCGATTATTCTTACACAGGTTTGGGGTTATATCAAGTGAATGGTTCAATAGTAATTGAAGATGTAATTGAAAACAGTCCAGGTGCAAAAAGTGGTTTTAAACCCAACGATATTATTTTATCAGTCGAAAATAATTTTACTAATAATCTTCAGGCCTACAAACAAACTTTACAAAGTGCTGGTAACACAATAAAAGTAATTGTAATTAGAAACAAAGAACTGATTCCATTAGTACTAGAAATTAGTCATATAATGAAGTAAAAAATTACTTTATCAATCTCACTTCAGCAATAGCACTAAATGAATATAATCTACCTGAATTTATTTCTACACATTCATACCTTTTTCTTCTTTTAGTACCTCTTTTAAAAACCTTGCCTTTTTCAGTTTCAAACAAAACACCTTCTGCTAGTTCCTGAATGGTTAAAACGTTTACTTTTTTAATAGCATTATAATTTCGAAGTACACTTAATAAAGCAGTTTCCCCATTTGCAGTTGCTGCAGGATTATGCAAAGTTTTTAATAATTCTTTGGTAACATCTTTTGGGAAAATATCTTTATGAATAAAGTGCATCAACAAATTTTTATAATGCATTTTCCATTCTTTTCCATGAGCATCTACCCTATTTCCAAATTGCTCAAACGTAAGTAAATGAGCTATTTCATGCAATAACGTTATTAAAAATTCATACTTATTTAAATTGCCATTAATACTAATTCTATGATTTTTACCAATGGTATTATGTCTATAATCTCCAAGAACAGATTTTCTCTTTTTTGTTACAGTTAAATGAACCTTATATACATGAATATAATGCAAAACATCATCAAAACTGCTTTCAGGAATATAAGCAGTTAAAGCACTCATAGGATGCTCAGTTTTTGCCATCGTTTCTTTTCATTTTTGTTGCAATCCTTACTTCAAGAAAAGTATAAATTAAATACAAAATCATTCCGCAAAAAATTCCCATAGAATTTCTTTTTTCACCTGCAAGAAATAAATAAATAAGTATAGTTATTGATATAACCATTAGTTTAATTAAAGTTCCTCCCATTACGCTTCTTACAGCAGCATTTGGGTTTTTATTTTGCAAGGCATTTTTGTGTAAAGCAATATTTATTGAACTTAAAATAAGCAATAAGCAATTGGCAACTATTATAACATCAGCATTTATTTGATTTTTTTGCAACCACCCTTTAAAAGGAATTACAATACAATTCACCAAAATAAAACATACAAATAATGGGACAGTTTTTTTAAAATAAGATTCTTGTTCTTGCATATTTATTTTTTTGAAGAAACTTCCTTTACTAAATTTAAAATAATGTTGAAAACTACTAAAATGGAAAGGCCAACTGTAACAAAAGGAAATGAAAATTGAAATTTGTTATCTAACCATTTTCCTGCAAAAAAAGCAAAGAAAATTCCTACTAAAATTTCTATGGCTAAACTGGCATATTTAAAGGGTTGATTACTTTTCATAGAATTATCTTCTTCTTTTTTTCTTACTCTTTTTTGGTGCAGGAGGATTGAATCGATCATCATACGTTTCATTCTTCTGAATATTTAAACTTGTAGTATCAAGAACAAGTGTTTGCCCACCAGAAATGGCAGTGGTAATTCCTTCTAAATATTTGTCTTTAAAAGTAATAGTCTGCTCTAATGAATCTGTTCTGTATTTTAAAAGTTGTAATTGGGTTAAAGTTTTTCTATTACCATAGCCGGGAATGTAATACTTTAATGGTGTAAAAACAAGCAAACTTGTAGTTAAACCAACTAATAAAACAAAAGTTGTACTTAAGGCAATATATACACTAACTCGTGTTATTTTAAAAGTAACTAACTCTTCAAAAGTGTCATCGTTCATTACAACTAAACGATACTTATTTCTAAGTCTTTTTATTGTTGTATTTTCTGTTAGCTTTGTCATCTGTTAAAACAAAATTAAAGATATCTATCGTTTTACTAAAAACT
This sequence comes from Chitinophagaceae bacterium, assembly GCA_043750315.1. Taxonomy (GTDB): domain Bacteria; phylum Bacteroidota; class Bacteroidia; order Chitinophagales; family Chitinophagaceae; genus CAIVPM01. The sequence continues at coordinate 1,199 of JAYVBS010000317.1, read as the reverse complement.
TTGATTATGTAAAAATAACTCTACTTTTAAATATCGGTTTATTTACACATTAAGTATGAAATTATCTTTTAAAGAACCATTATTATCCTTTTTATTTTTAGTTCTTGTTTTCTCGTCTTTTTCTCAGCCTAATACATCGATAGATTTAGAAAAACAAAAACCAGAAAAGTATAAAGAAAAATTTTTGAATTCAGAAAAAACTGAAGACAAAAAAATCAGTGGCATTAAACGTTTCTTCAACAATACTTTTACGCATTATAATTACTATTATAATGCTAATGTAAAGTTCAATGAAGTTATTGAGAAAGCTAAAGAAAGTTTTATTGATGATTATACACAACTTTTACCATTTTATAATTACACATTAGCTGCAACTTCAATTGATACAAATTTAGATTCAATAATTTATAAGTGTAATGCTGGAATTTTATTACATGATTTAAGATCTGATTGGGTAGATGATTTGTATATGCTATTAGGCAAGGCTTATGTTTTAAGACAAAATTTCGATTCTGCATACCATGTATTTCAATATTTAAACTACATATATGCTCCAAAAGATGATGGTTATGATGTGCCAATTGGAAGTAACAATAGCAATACAGAGGGGCTTTTTTCTATAGCCACAAATGAAAAACAAAGGTCGTTTATTCAGAAAATTATTAGAAGTCCATTAGAAAGAAATGAAGCATTGCTTTGGTTAATTAGAAATTATTTAGAGCAAAGAAAAGTTGGTGAAGCCAGTGCTTTACTTTCTATTTTACATGTTGATCCCTATTTTCCTAAACGATTAAAAACAGATTTAAGTGAACTATCGGCATACAGTTTTTATCTTCAAAAAAATTATGATAGCTCTGCTAAATATTTAGAAAAAAGTTTGTCAAATGCTGAAAATAAGATTGAAAAAATCAGGTGGCAGTTTTTATGTGGTCAAATGTATCAGCTTGCAGGCAAGTTTGATAATGCAAATAAAATGTTTGAAAAAGCAATCAAACATTCCTCAAATCCAATGGTAGAAGTTTATGCTAATTTATATATGTTGCGTCAGTTTTCAGATACTTCTATTCAACATTTAAAAAATTATGAAAATGTAGAAAAGTTAAATAAACTTGCAAAAAAAGATAAGTCTTTAACCTTTAAAGATATTATTTATTATGCTGCTGGAAATTTAAGTTTAGCACAAAACAACAATGCCGATG
>JAYVBS010000316.1:0-5164 GCA_043750315.1 Chitinophagaceae bacterium | reverse complement strand
AGTGTTTAATGAATTTTTGAATACTCAACTCACTATTGTTCGAAGAATGAATTCTAATTAAGTAAGTTCCTCTTGATAAATTAGAAGTATTAAATTGTACATTATTATCGCCTTGATTAGTTTGTAAAACTTTTTCTGATATTACTTTACCTACTAAATCTGTAATTCTAATATTTACTTTTTCGCTGTTAGGTGTATTTAAAACAAAGTTTAATTGTGCTTCTACAGGATTAGGGTAAACTCTTGTAATTTCTGCTTTAGTAGTTGATGCAGATTTTATTACAACAATACTTGAGAATGATTCTTTACCATTAAAATCTATTTGACGTAAACGATAATAATTGGTACCAACCAAAGGTTTTTCATCATGGTAAGTATAATATAAAACAGAAGAACTATTACCATTTTCTGCTTTCGAATTTACTGAAGCAATACTGCTGAACTTTTCTCCATTTGCACTGCGTTCTAATTCAAAACCTTTATTGTTGGTTTCATTTGAAGTTGACCAATTTAAAATATTTCTAGGACCTTCTCTAACACCTGAGAAGTATACAAGTGTTATAGGTAAGGCAGAACCACTTGCTGTTAAAGTAAAGTTTCCTTGACCAGAAGTAGTCGCATAACCATAAATTCTTATGTAATAAGTTTGACCAGAAATTATTCCTGATAAGTTAAGTGTTTCATTTCCACCTCCACCTGTTGCATCTGCACACAATAAGCTTGTTAAAGAAACACAACTGCCTGTATATGCAATCATTACTGCATCTAAAGTAGAATTTGCATTAGTCAATGAGAAAGTTGCACTACCTGATAGAGCCGCTGTAAACTTGTACCAAACATCTTCAGCAGTTGTACTAGTAAAACCTGCACATAAATCTGGTGCTTGACTTTGAGTAGCACTATATGTTGTGCCATTTAAAGGGCTATTTGCATTAATTGTAATAGCATTAATACATTCATTATTTGCAGGGGTTGGAGGTGGTGCACTAGTAGTAAATGAGGTTATAGAACTTGTACAACCTGATGCTGAACCACCTAAACCTTTTGGAACAGCATACCAATAATAAGTAGTATTAGCAGCACCTCCAGTAATTAAAATTGAATCAGAGGCAACTGTAGCTAATACAGTTGGTGGAGGATTTGTAGTACTAAAATAAAAGGCATAGGCATTTGCACCACTAGCAACATTCCACTTTAATTTAATATTTGGTAAATAACTAACATTTGTTGCAAGGTTTGAAGGTGTAATATTGGTTGTACAATTTGGCGGTGCTGGTGGTGTTTTTATTTTTATACAATAGGCACCAAATGATCCTGAATTACCATCAATCATAAAATAATATGTAGTACCAGAAGTTAGTATACCTGTAGCTACTGTTACTGTTGGGTTAGTTGTTAAATCGTATCCAGCAATTGCAGGTGTAACTTGAGTTAAAGTTAAAGTAGGACATGTACCAGTTGCAGTATAAATACCTGTCCATGCATTTAAAAATCCAGTTGTAATTCCTGCTGGGCGTGACATTTCAATATTAATTACACCAGATACTGTAGGTGTATATTTGTACCAAATAGTATTGTTTGGAGTACTTGAAGTAAAAGCTGGATCCCCAGTCGCAGTAGCACATGAAGTATTACCACAATCTTGAGGTCCATCTAAAACAAGTGTTATAGCATTGCAAACTGCATCGTTGGCAGGAATTGATCCTAGAACAACTGTAGTTGCAGTTGAAGTTGCATTACCACCCCCTGCTGTACAAGTTACTATACATCTATAATCAGTTGAAGCTGAAACGGTGGCTGTATAAGCAAAACTTGATGATGACGCACCCAAATTTGTAAAAGTATTTGCTCCTGCAGGTGAAGATTGCCATTGATATGTTAAACCAGTTGTAGTTGATGAACCAGTTAAACTTAAATTAACATTACCTGGAGCACAAATATAATTTAAAGAAGATGCAGCTGAACCTGCAGTTGGCGTGCCAGAACATGGATTCACTTTTTCTATAAGAATATCATCAACTTGCATTGCCCACTGATCTGCTATAGAATAGCAATTAAATCCTACATAGAAATTCCCTGTTGATGTAGCTGTATATGGAATTGTAGCAGTAACATATGTAATATTAGTTAAACTAGCTCCTCCATTATTATTCCACAGCGTATTTGTTTGTGCAGCAACTGTTGCACTATTTCCAATTGTAACTTTCATTTTTTCAGGATAAGTTGCTGATCTAATTCTATAGGAAAAAGTGATATTGTAATTGAGCCTAAAGTCATAGCTAATACAGGACTAATCATCCAAGCATCTGCTGGACTTGAACCAATATATTCATATACCATACAACCAGTTCCTGTATTTGCAGTATAAGGTGGATCAGTAAATGTTCCAGGAGATATTGCCCAATCTTTACCACCAGTTGTACTATTGTTGATTTTTGTCCAACCAGTTGGAGGGAAGGTTGCACTTTCAAAACCTTCTTGAACCATTACTTGTGCATTTGCAAATTGGCTAAATCCTAAAATAAAGATTGAAAGAAAGCCAACCTTAAAAATTGAGGGTAAAAATTTTGTCATTATAATAAGGATTTTTTAATTAATTAATTTATGTGAATGTATAAATTAATAATTATTATAACATAAAAATTTTATAGAATGATTTATTCTTCAAAAACCTTTAATCCTTCACTACAGTTGGCACAGATATCAATGTTTTTTCTGCTGGTCATTAATTCGTTTCTAAACTGCTTGTAATTATCATTTTGCCAAACCTGTTTAAAACTTTGATGCTTTAAATTTCCTAATTGATGAAGTGCATCTTTATCGAAACAACAAGGTACTACTAATCCATCCCAAGTAATTACATTACTACTCGATAAACGCCAACAATGATTACTTAAACCATTCTTCACATTCATCTTGCCCAACTTATCTTTTTTGTATCTGCTGTATTTATTGTTTTCTGGGATGAGTTGATTAGGATCATTTTCATAATCATACACCTGTGCAGTTTTAAAACGAACTTGATCTACACCAATTTCTTTGCCTAATTTTTTTATTTCTTCTATTTGATGTTCGTTAGGTTTTACAACTAAAAACTGAAAAAATACAAATGGTGTTTTACTCTTCAATTCTTTTTTCCATTTGATGATATTTTTTGCTCCTTCAATAACTTTATTTAAATGTCCACCAACTCTGTATTGTTGATATACATCTTGAGTTGTACCATCAATACTAATAATTAATCTATCCAAACCACTTTCAACCGTTGCTTTTGCTTTTTCTTCAGTTAAATAATGAGCATTGGTACTGGTTGCAGTATATATTTCTTTTTGGTGAGCATACTTCACCATTTTTAAAAAGTCTGGATTTAAATATGGTTCCCCTTGAAAATAAAAAACGAGGTACATTAATTCTTTATGAATTTCATCAATAGTTTTTTTGAAAAAACTGTTTTCTAACATGCCAGTTGGCCGAGAAAACTCTCTTAATCCACTTGGGCATTCTGGGCAACGAAGATTACAAGTTGTTGTAGGTTCAAAAGATATAGAAATTGGTAAACCCCATTGAATGGGCTTCTTTAATATTTTGCCTAATTGATAACTGGTCCATACTTTTGTTGCATTAAATGCTTTGTGAAAAGTTATTTTACTTAATAGGTTTACTGTATCGTTTAAATTAAAATAAGGCACGCTGTAAAAATAACCAACTACTATTAAAAGCGTTGTCTAAATATTAAAACACTTCTTTAACTATATTTCGAATTACAGAAGATTTACCTAATGTATAATAGTGTAAAACTGGTGCTCCAAACTTTTTAAGGTCTTTACTTTGTTGAACCAACCATTCTGAACCTACTTTTTCAACTTCTGCATCATTCTTACATTTCATAACAGCATTTGAAAGTTCTGTTGGAATATCAACATGAAAAATTCTTGGTAAAACAGATAATTGTTTTTTTGTTGTAAGAGGTTTTAATCCTGGAATGATTGGAATATTAATACCCATTTTTCTACAAGAATCTACAAAGGCAAAATATTTATTATTGTCGAAAAACATTTGAGTCATGATATATTCTGCACCTGCATCCACTTTTTCTTTCAAATAATTTAAATCAATTTCTAAGTTAGGAGCTTCGAAATGTTTTTCAGGATATCCTGCAACGCCAATACAAAAATTGGTTTTGCCACCATCTCTAATATCTTCATCTATATAAATACCATTGTTCATTCTTAGTGCTTGTTTCATTAAATCAATGGCATAAAAATTTCCATCAGGCTCAGGAATAAAGCTGGCTTCATTTTTTGGAGCATCTCCACGAAGTGTTAACACATTATCTATTCCTAAAAAATTTAAATCAATTAAAGCATCTTCAGTTTCACGTTTACTAAAACCACCACAAATTAAATGGGGTACTGCATCAATTTTGTAATAGTTCATGATGGCAGCACAAATGCCAACAGTTCCAGGTCTTTTTCTAACTTCTATTTTTTCAAAAGTATTGTCAGACTTTCGTTTGAACATAGATTCTGCTCTATGATAAGTAACATTTATCCAACTAGGTTTAAACTCCATTAACGGGTCTAAGTGTTCGTATAACGAGGTTATGGTTTTACCTTTTAGAGGTGGTAAAACTTCGAAACTGACTAAAGTATCTTTTGCCTGAGCAATATGTTCTGTTATTTTCATTTACACTAAGCTTGGTGTAATAAATATTTTGAGGTGCAAACTTAGTTTATAATTCTATAAAGAGAGCTCTTTTGTTGGATCCCATTTATGTTTTTCGAAATTGATGATGGTTTCTTTTTCAACTTTTATTCCTTCTTTCTCTAATAATTCTTGCATTTGAGTTGGAGTAGAAAAATGTGCTTTACCACTAAGCATTCCATTTCTGTTTACAACTCTATGAGCTGGAACTTTAGGTGTAATAGCATGTGCTCCATTCATTGCCCAACCAACCATTCTTGCACTCATTTTTGTACCCAAGTAATTGGCAATTGCACCATAAGATGTTACTCTACCCTTAGGTATTTTTCTTACTACATCATACACATCATCAAAAAATGAATATTCTTTTTTTGTTTTGCTCATGATTTATTTTCTGATTTTCTTGCCTCCAACAATTGTTTTCTTAATTTTTCTGGAACATTTTCAAAATTGTAAGGAC
>JAYVBS010000315.1:0-5179 GCA_043750315.1 Chitinophagaceae bacterium | reverse complement strand
TCCATTTATCTGGATAGCCAACTTTTTTTTTAATTTTTGCTAATTTATCGTATGCTTTTGTTTTAGTTTCTTCACTCATCCAAGTAAGTTTTTGAATTCTATCTTTTAATGCATCACGAATAGCTTCTACTAAACCTTCATATCTTTTTTTTGCAGTTTCGTTAAAATATTCTTTTACAAAAAGCTGGCCCAAAGCCTCGCCCATTGCAGCTTCCTGAACATCTAACATTCTTTTCCAGCGAAGTCTTGGTGCTTTTGCACCACTTAATGTTTTACTGTAATTAAATTTGTTCATATAAGTAACATCATCTAAATAAGTTGCAAAATCTGATATGTAATTATACAGCATATAATTTTTTAAAACAGAAATTGGGGTAGTTTGTAACGATGAATTTAAGGCTCTGTAAAATTCTGGTTGTCCTACAATTACTGTATCCAAATTTGTAATTCCAGATATTGTAAAATATTCTTGAAAATTTACATTTGGTGTTAGCTTTTGTAATTGAGCAACACTCATTTTATTGTAGTTTTTATATGGATCTCTTAAGTCTGCTAGCTTTCTAGAAGCCTTTGCCATATTGGTTTCAAATACATACACTTCATTCATCATGCTTGTTGCAGTTTCCGTTGTATTGCCTAATTGAACATACGTTTTTACTAAATATTCTTTAAACGCTTTTTGTACAGCTAAAGATTTTTCATCAGTATTAAAATAATAATCTCTGTTTGGCATTCCTAAACCCCCTTGATATAAAATAACAGCCATCTTTTCACTGTTCATATCATCTTGGCCTATATAACTACCAAAAAAAGTTCCAGAACCTTTATTATTAAATTCTGCAGAAAGCTTAATAAGCTCTTGAACACTAGTTGCTGCTTTTATTTTTTCTAGATCTTTTTGAATAGGGATTAATCCATTTTTATTTATTGCAATTGTATCCATAGCAGTTGACCAGAAGTCTCCAATTTTTTGTGAAACACTTCCTTTTGTTGCATTTTCTTTTATTGCATTTTCGTTAATTAAAATCAATCTTTTATAAATATCTTCTTGCACTAAATTTCCAATACCCCAAGAAGATTCCTCTTCTGGAATAGGATTATTTTTTATCCAACCATTATTGGCATATAGAAAAAAATCTTCACCTGGTAAAATACTTGTATCAAGGTTTGCTACTAATGGATCTAAAGTAACTTCTTGCTTATTACTACAACTGAATAATAAAATGGAAAATAAAAAATAACTAATTTTTTTTAACATGATTTTCTTTTGAGATGATATATTGTTTTGAATAAAAAAACCAAACCGAAAAGGTTTGGTTTTATATGATTTAAATTTTAATTTAGTTGTTTAGCATTAAAGGCATAACCAACATAAGTAATTCTTCATTTTCACTTTGTTCAGATGGTTTAATGATTCCTGCACGTGTTGGTGTTGAAAGTTCCATTACTATTTCTGTTGTATCAACAGCACTTAACATTTCAATTAAAAACTTAGCATTGAATGCAATTTGCAAATCAGCTCCATCAAATTGACAAGTCATTCTTTCATTACCCTCAAAACTAAAATCAATATCTTGAGATGCCATTTGTAATTCACTTGCACTAATGCTTAACGCTACTTGATTGGTGCTTTTGTTAGAGAATACATTTACTCTACGTAATGCACTTTGAAAATCTGCTCTATTTACCACCAATTTATAAGGGTTATCAGTTGGAATTACAACTTTATAATCTGGAAAACGTGCATCAATTAATCTACACACTAATTGAATACTGCTATGTTTTACAAACAAATGATTACTGTTATAACTAATAGTTAATTCATCATCATTATCTGGCAATGAATTTTTTAATAAGTTTAATGGTTTGCGTGGAACTATGAAAGAATCATCCTTAGTTGCTTTTGCATCAGTACGATTATATTTTACCAATTTATGTGCATCTGTTGAAACAAATTGAACAGATTTTTTTGAAAGCTCAAAAAATACTCCAGTCATTGCTGGTCTTAAATCATCGTTGCTTACAGCAAATAGAGTTTTGTTTATAGCAGTAACAAGTGCAGTGCTGCTCATTGTAAAACTATTGGCATCATCACTACTTGGTTCTTTTGGAAAATTATCAGGGTTTTCTCCCATGATTTTGTATTTGCCATTATCGCTAGTAATATCAATTCCAAAATTTTTATCAATATTAAAAGTCAGTGGTTGGTCAGCAATATTTTTTAAATAATCACTCAATACTTTATGAGGAATACAAACTTTACCATCTGTTTTGCTTTCAACTTCTAATTGAACTTTCATTACTGTTTCTAAATCTGTTGCAGTAACACTTAATTTTTTGTCTTTTATTTCAAATAAAAAATCTTCTAGAATTGGCAAAACAGTATTAGAATTAATTACACCATTTATTTGTTGTAATTGCTTAGCTAGTATAGAAGATGATACAATAAACTTCATAAATTACCTTTTTTGTAGTTGCAACAAACCTAATACAATTTGGTATAAACTGTAAAAATTTTATACCCAATTGTATTTTTTCTATTTGGCATAGTCGTTAAAAAAATAGTTATTTGCAAAACCTTTCAAAAATGTTACCACGTTACAAACGTATTCTTCTAAAATTATCGGGCGAAGCACTTTTAGGTGATCAGAAAAATGGTGAACCATTTGATCCAAAAATTCTTGAACAATATGCCCACGATATTAAAAATGTAACTGATTTAGGTGTTCAAGTAGCTATAGTAATTGGGGGAGGAAATATATATAGAGGGATGAATGAGGCTGAAAGTGGTATTGAACGTGCACATGGCGATTATATGGGCATGTTAGCAACAGTAATTAATGCAATGGCAATGCAGGCTATGTTGGAAAAAATTGGTGTTTATAGCAGATTGCAAAGTGCCATTAATATGGAGCAAGTTGCTGAACCTTATATACGCAGAAAAGCATTAAGACATTTAGAAAAAGGACGTGTTGTAATTTTTGGAGCAGGTACAGGAAATCCTTATTTTACAACTGATACAGCAGGTAGTTTAAGAGCCATTGAAATGAAAGCTGATGTTATTTTAAAAGGCACTAGAGTTGATGGAATTTATAACGCAGACCCAGAAAAAGATCCCAATGCAAAACGTTTCGAAAAATTAAGTTTCCAAGAATGTATTAATCAAAATTTGAAGGTGATGGATATGACAGCTTTCACACTTTGCATGGAAAATAATTTACCTATTATAGTTTTTAATGTGAATACACAAGGCAATCTTTTGCAAGTTATACAAGGTATGAATGTTGGAACTCTGGTGAGCTAATGTTTAATTATTAATTTTTAATGATTAATATTTTTAATATAATTCATTTGATTCCTGCATTAATCACTAATTATTAAACATTAATCATTTTGAAAATATTTCCCCTTTCAGAAGGAGCTTTTACTATTGATAAAACTAAAGTTTTTGTTCCCTTTGAATTAGAGCAAGATGATTTACAAACCAGACCATCAGGAAGTTTGTTGGTAGAAGTTCAACCCTTTGTTATTATTACAAAAGATAATATTATTTTAATTGATACAGGGTTGGGTTTTTCTAAAAATAATCAACTTCAAATTCATCATAACCTTTTAACTGTAGGCGTTTCACCAGATCAGGTTACTAAAGTTTTATTAAGTCATTTACATAAAGATCATGCTGGTGGTATAAGTTATAATGATCAAAATGGCAACTATCATCTCTCTTTTAAAAACGCAATTTATTATATACAAAAAGCAGAATATGATTTTGCAATTACAAAAGGTTTTCCATCTTTTATTGTAGAAGAAATTGCTTTGCTAAAAAATCATCCCCAAGTATATTGGTTAAATGGAGATGGTGTTATTGATGGTTATATTCATTATCAAATAACTGCAGGTCATAGTCCACATCATCAAGTGTTTTGGATAAAAGAAAAGGATGAAATAATTTTCTTTGGAGGTGATGATGCTCCTCAAATTCAACAAATGAAAACTAAGTTTATTGCTAAGTATGATTTTGATGGTAGAAAGTGTATGAATCTGCGTAAAGAATGGTGGGAAAATGGCAAAAATGAAAAATGGAAATTTCTTTTTTATCATGATATTAAGACACCTGTTTTTCAATCTTAAATTGGCAATTATTTTTAAAGAAGGTAGTATAAAATCTACTATGCCAAAGGTATAAATAACATATCCACAGATGTTAAAATCTAAATCCCCTTTGTATTAAAATATCTTGAAAGCCTAGTCGTTATTCACTATAGAGCATTAATCAATTTTTCGAACATTTTTTTTTCAACAAATGTTAAATCTAATGTGCAAATTTAATGAAATGTAATGCCATTTGGCAGTCCATTAATATTTAGTTAGTTTATCCACATTCTGTTGAAATTACTTGTTTGGGTTGAAAGATGTTGAAAGATATTTTCGTTATCCCTTAAATGAAATTGCTTTTTAAGGGAAACGAGTTTTACTACCCATTTAAAAGAAGAATATAATGACCACCAAAACAACAGCCCAAGGCTTACATTTTACACGTCGATTTACAGAAGAAGGTGTTTCTCCTTTTGATTTATTTGATTATGATTACAGAACAAGTGTAATTAAAAATCCTACAGGAGAAAAAGTATTTGAAATGAATAATGTTGAAGTACCCAAGCAGTGGAGTCAGATTGCAACAGATATTCTTGCCCAAAAATATTTCAGAAAAGCTGGAGTGCCACAGGAAGATGGTAGTTTAGGTAGAGAAACTTCTGCTAAACAAGTTGCTCATAGAATGGCAAACTGTTGGCGAGTTTGGGGTGAACGTTATAATTATTTTGCATCAGCAAAAGATGCAGAAGTTTTTTACGATGAATTAGTTTATAGCATTCTCAATCAATCATGTGTTCCTAATTCACCACAATGGTTTAATACAGGGCTTCACGAAAGTTATGGTATCACAGGAAAACCACAAGGTCATTATTATGTAGAGCCAACAGATAATAAATTAAAAAAATCTGCAAATGCTTATGAACGCCCACAACCACATGCATGTTTTATTTTAAGTGTTACCGATGATTTAGTGAATGATGGTGGTATTATGGATTTATGGGTTCGTGAAGCTAGAATATTTAAATATGGTAGTGGTGTAGGTACAAACTTTTCTCAAATTAGAGGGGGTGGAGAAAAGTTAAGT
>JAYVBS010000314.1:0-2228 GCA_043750315.1 Chitinophagaceae bacterium | reverse complement strand
CCTGTGTAGCGTAAAATACGCTCTGTTGTTGTGGTTTTGCCAGCATCAATATGTGCTGCAATACCAAAGTTGCGTTGAAATTTTAAGTCTGCCATTTTTTTAATTTGTGATTTCGTAAATATTTTTTATGTGAGAATTGTGAAGAATTTACTTGTAGTATTTTCTGGGTACAAACTAACACATAGCTGAAAAGGTTATTTTTTCGAGCGGCAAAGGTAAGGACTTCCATAATACAATCTAAAATGATGTACCAAGATATTCTTGGAAATAAATGATTCTGGTTTGTTGAGTTAGATCAATTATTTTGGGGTTTCTTTCAAAATAATTTGATGTAAGTTGGAGAAATTATATAAAAACTCTATTTTTCTAGCAATAGGTAAAGCAATACTGAGTTTACAAAAAAGTTGTGTTTTATTTTCAAGAATTGTAGCTTCTTGCTTTTTTAAAATTTGCATTACAATATTGGTTTGCATGTAATTAAACTCTAATTCATAATAAATTAAAATGGGTTTTTGAATGATTTGGGCAGTTTGCAGAGCCAATAAAGTTGAAGTTCTGTACGCATCAATTAATCCAGAAATACCTAATAAGCTTCCACCAAAATATCTTACAACAATAACTAATACATCAGTAATATTTTTAGATTCAATGGCATTTAAAATAGGTTTGCCAGCAGAACCACTTGGTTCACCCGCATCTGATGATCTAAAATTAGTATTATCTAAACCTATTTTGTACGCAAAGCAATAGTGAGAAGCTTTTGGGTGTAAATTTTTCACTTCTTGCATTGCCAACTTAAATTCATCTTTATTTTTTATTGGATAAACTAAAGCAATGAACTTACTTCCTCTATCTTTAAACTCTGCTGCCCCTTTATTTGTAATGGTAAAATAATAATCTGTTGATTGATCCATTTTATTTTTCTCTTGAGGCAAAAATGCTTTCTTACAATGAATAAAAAAACCTAATAATTATTAGTTTAAAAACTTTATCTTTGTGCATCAACGCTGTGCATTAAATGTGTACGGCGTTGTATTTTTATATCCTTTGTATATTTAAAAAAAGATTTATGAGTGAATATGTAACACAAGATACCTTTGATAGGATGCGGGAAGAATTGCAAAAAATGAAAGGTATTCATAGACCAGCTGCTTCAAAAGCAATAGCTGAAGCAAGAGAAAAAGGAGACTTAAGAGAAAACGCTGAGTATGATGCTGCAAAAGAAGCACAAGGCATGTTAGAGGCAAGAATTAAGCAATTGGAAGGTGTAATTGCAACAGCAAAAATTGTTGATCCAAGTACAATAGATACTAGTAAGGTTACAATTCTTACAAAAGTAACTATTACAAATTTGGCGAATAAAAAAACAGTTACTTATCAAATTGTTGGAGAAAAAGAAGCTGATTTGAAAGAAAAGAAAATTTCAGCATCTTCACCAATTGGTAAAGGATTATTGGGCAAAGCAAAGGGTGAGATTGCAGAAATTCAAGCCCCAACTGGAATTTTGAAATTTAAAGTTGAAGATATTTCTATTTAACATGACCATTTTTTCTAAAATAATTAAAGGAGAAATTCCTTGTTATAAAATTGCAGAGAATGATAAGTTCTTTGCTTTTTTAGACATTTTTCCTTTACAAAAAGGTCATACTTTGGTTGTTCCAAAAGTAGAAATTGATAAAATATTTGATTTGTCTGAGGTATTTTTAAGTGAAATTTTAGTATTTGCTCAACCAATAGCAAAGGCAATTGAACAGGCATATCCTTGTAATAGAGTGAATATTGTAACAGTTGGACTAGAAGTACCTCATGCACATGTCCATTTAATTCCTATTAATCATACTTCTGACATGTCTTTTGCAAGCCCAAAATTAAATTTCACTTCTGAAGAGTATAAAATTATACAAACTGAGATTTGTAGTTATTTATAAAATAGATCAAAAAAAATTGGTTTTACAATAAATCTTACTACATTCGCATTGCCATTACAAGTTGTTCCAGGTTTCTTAGGTGTTTTTTTGTAAATACTGATGGACTATAGGGTTACTGTATTGGATAATTTTTAACTTTTAATCATTTACAAAATGAACATTTACGTTGGCAACTTAAGTTGGAACATGACCAATGAGGATTTAAACAATTTATTTACTCCACATGGTGAAGTAATTTCTGCTAAAATTGTTACAGACAAATTTAAAAACGATCGTAGCAAAGGCTTCGGTTTTGTTGAA
>JAYVBS010000313.1:0-5190 GCA_043750315.1 Chitinophagaceae bacterium | reverse complement strand
TTGAAATAAAATTAATAAAATATTTTAATGAATTTGATTGAAGAATTACAATGGAGAGGCTTAATACAAGATATTATGCCAGGCACAGCAGAACAATTGAATAAAGAGTTAACTAGTGCTTATATTGGCTTTGACCCTACAGGCGATAGTTTACATATTGGTAGTTTAGTGCCCATAATATTATTGGTTCATTTGCAAAAATTTGGTCATAAACCTTTTGCATTGGTTGGTGGGGCAACAGGAATGGTGGGGGATCCAAGTGGTAAAAGTGAAGAAAGAAATCTGTTGAGTGAAGAAGTGTTGAATTATAATCTTTCAAAAATTAAAGAGCAGTTAGAACAGTTTTTAGATTTTGATACTTCAAAACCTAATGCAGCTGAAATTGTAAATAATTATGATTGGTTTAAAGATTTTAGTTTCTTGAATTTTATTAGAGATGTAGGTAAACATATTACTGTAAACTACATGATGAGTAAGGATAGTGTGAAGAAAAGATTAGAAGGCGAAAATGGAATGAGTTTTACTGAGTTTACTTATCAATTAGTTCAGGGGTACGATTTCTATTGGTTGTATCAAAACAAAAATTGTAAACTTCAAATGGGAGGAAGTGATCAGTGGGGAAATATTGTTACAGGCACAGAAATTATTCGTAAAAAAACAGGTGGAACTGCTTTTGCTTTTACTTGTCCTTTAATGACCAAATCTGATGGAGGCAAGTTTGGCAAAACTGAAAAAGGAAATGTTTGGTTAGCTGCTGATAAAACTTCACCCTATCAATTTTATCAATTTTGGTTAAATTGTAGTGATGCAGATGCTGCAAGTTGGATTAAGATTTTTACTTTCTTAACTCAAGAAGAAATTAAAGGTTTAAATGAATCACATCAACAAAATCCAAGTGAAAGAATTTTGCAAAAAACTTTGGCTAAGGAAGTTACCAAATTTGTTCATGATGAAAAGGGTTTGCAAGAAGCTTTAGATACGACTCAACAACTATTTGCCAATCAATCTACCCCTGCAGAAAGTTTAAGTGTTGAAGATTTAGAAAATATGGAAGGCGTGGTAAAATCAAATTTTGAGTTGAGTAAAATACAATCAAACATAGATGTGGTAAGCTTTTTAGCTGACACCAATATTTTTGGTAGTAAGGGTGAAGCAAAAAAAATGATTCAAAATGGAGGAGTGTTGATAAATAGAAAAAAGGTAGAAAATTTACAAGAAGCCATCACAACAAAAACACTTTTGCATAATAAATATGTATTAGTACAAAAAGGTAAAAAGAATTATTATTTGGTAGAAGTGAGTTAAACTTTAATTATTGTTCTCTAACATTTTTTCTGCATTTTCTGCCATTTGTAATTGTTCAATAAACTCATCAACATTACCATTGATTACTGAATCTAAATTGTAACTGGTGTAACCAATTCTATGGTCTGTAACTCTACCTTGAGGCCAGTTATAAGTTCTAATTTTTGCAGATCTATCTCCAGTGCTGACTAAGGTTTTTCTATGACGAGAAATTTCTTCTTCATGTTTACGTACTTGTTCTTCATACAATTTAGTACGTAACATACCCATTGCTTTTTCTCTATTACCTAATTGAGAACGTTCTGTTTGACAAACTACTACAACACCTGTTGGAATATGTGTTAAAAATACTTTCGATTCAACTTTGTTTACGTTTTGACCACCAGCACCACCACTTCTTGCTGTTTCCATTTTTACATCACTTTCCTTTAGCTCAAAATCCACTTCATCTGCTTCTGGCATCACTGCAACAGTTGCAGCACTAGTATGAACACGACCTTGAGTTTCTGTATTTGGAACACGTTGTACACGATGTACGCCACTTTCAAATTTTAGAGTTCCATAAACATCTTCACCAGTTACTTCTAAAATTACTTCTTTATAACCTCCAACAGTTCCTTCACTTTCAGAAACAATGGCAGTTTTCCAACCTCTCTTGCTACAGTATCTTAAATACATGCCTAATAAATCTCCAGCAAATAAACTGGCTTCATCTCCACCAGTTCCAGCACGAATTTCAAGAATTGCGTTTTTATCATCCTGTGGATCTTTTGGAATCAGTAATTGAGTCAAATGTTTTTCAAGTTCTTCTTTTTTTTCTTCTAAACCAGGCAATTCCATTTTGGCCAATTCTCTCATATCTTCATCAGAATCATTGATACTAACTTTTGCATAATTAAAATCGTTCAACACCCTTTTATATTCTTCATAAGGGTTAATCACTTTTTCTAAAGACTTATATTCTTTGCTTAATCTACCAAATTCTTTTTGATTACTAATAATCTCTGGATTAGTAAGTGCAATACCAACTTGGTCGAATCTGGCTTTTAAAGCATCTAATTTATCAATCATAGAAACACAATTTCGGGCTGCAAAAGTAATGATTGATAAGTTAAACTAGGTTTGTAAATTAAATAATTCGTTAGGCTGTTAAACTTAATCTGTTTTTGCAATTCAAATTAGCTCTATTTTTGAATTTATGATTTTAATTATGAAAAAAGTATTTTTCTTATTTCTTTTTATTTCTGTGATTTTTTCTTGTAATAAAACTGAAACTCCAGTTTCAACTTTAGCTTTAACAAATGCCAATATAGCTGGAAATTACAAAACAACTGGTGCAACAATAACTCCAGTTGGTTCAACATTAGTTCTTGATTTTTATACAAATGATACATATTTTCCACCATGTAAAAGAGATGATATAAATGGTTTCTCAGCAGCTGGTATATACACTTACACAGATGCTGGTGTTTATTGTACAACTCCTCCAGCAGCTCCAAGTTCTGGGCCTTATACAATTACTGGAACTGACCAATTATCTTTTAATGGAAAAACTTATAAAGTTGAAACTTTCAATTCAACTACAATGGTTATAGGATATGATAGTACAAGTGTTGGAAGGGTTATTTTAACGCTTACTAAGCAATAGGATTTTCAATCAAACTATTTTCATCAGATTCTTCTTCAGGTTCTATATAAGTTTCTGCAATGTTGTAAGATTTTACAAAATTGCACCACCTGCAATCTTCTTTACCACAGCCAGTGTAGAATTCTTTATTCTGAATTTTAATCCAGGTGGATTTAATTTGTTCTTTAACAGTTGTAATATCTGCTTCTGAAATATTAATTTTTTCTTTTACAAATTCTTTTTTTGTATTTGGTTCAATAAAATCGAATTCTGTACTCAAAACCTTCCAATTTGGATTAGTAGTATTATTATCAATTAATATTTTATAGAATACTGCTTGTCGCCAATAATCGCCACCATTTGCATTTTTTTCATTGGGTGCATCAAGTGTTTTTTTTGTTTTTTTTGCCTTATCGTAATCACCAGTTTTATAATCAACAACATTTACACATGAGCCATCGAATTCAAGTTTATCGAGTTTCCCTCTAATTGGAATATCACCCACAACGTTTCTAATATTTTTTTCAGAGGTTACAATTTTATTGAATGATGAAATATATTTATCGTAATAGTTAGAAAGAATTTCATGACCATATTCTTGTCGCCTATCAAATTGTTCTTTTGTAAAATTCTCTCTATGGCGTTTTAAATACCAATTATAATCTGCAATAAATTCTGCCTTACTAGAAAATTGGTTGTTATTTTTTTGCATTTTCTTAAACAACATATCTAAGGCAAAATGAACGGCTGAGCCAAACTCCATAGCTTCATTTCTTCCACTTGGCACTCGAATAATATTATTATAATAAAATTGTAACGGGCATTTTAAATAATTATTAAGTGCTGTAACATTCATTACAAATTTTTCAACAATTCGTGTCACAAAATCTTCTTCAATTTGAGCTAATTGGGGTTTTGCATTTGCAGAAAATTGTGCTAAAAGAAATTGCATTTTTTCTTCATCAGTTAAAGTTTGTTGATTGGCTTGAATATTAAAGTTGTCTATAATTTCTGCAATAAACATTGAGGGTTCAGAAAGTTTTCCATCAGATTTTGCATTGTAATAACTAATATAAACATGTTTTGCTGCACGTGTTAAAGCCACATAAAATAATCTTCTTAATTCTTCTTCATTCTCATCATCAACATTTAATTGAGAGGATGTTTGAAAAATATTATTAGGTAATTTAAAACCTTTATTTCCTTTTCTTTTCTTTTCCCAAACATGTGCAACAGTACCTGCAATAAAAACATGATCAAATTCTAAACCTTTACTTCCATGAACAGTTAATAGGTTTACACTTTTTTCATTTCCAATTGTTTCAACCAAAGGCAGAGCAAGAGCTTCATCCATCATCATTTCAAGAATATTCACTAATTCAAGTAAACTTAATTCTGTTTTACGGGATGTTTCTTCTTTAACAAAATTAAAAAATGCAGTGAGTAATTTTAAATTAAAATGCTTGGTATCACCACTCATAATTTGAGCAAGAATTCCTGTGTTGGAAATAATATTTTCGAGTAAAGTTTGAATTGTACAATTACTTACATCTGCAATTAGTTGTTCTAAAATTGTAGAAGCATTTTTTAATTCCTTACTAATGCCATTGCTGTTAAATAAATCTTTAGGAGTGGCATTTGCTTTTGTGAATAGGAGTGAACGAATAGAAATTTTTTCTTCATTATATCTTTTAGAAGCTACTTCAACAGTGAGTTGTGCAATTTCTATTGGTTTAATATTCCAAAAGTTGAAATGTAAAATTTCAAATAACATTTCATCACCTTCATAAGGCACATCATGCTCTGCAACTAAAAAATTAAGTATTAAAATAATTTGCTCAATGAGGGGCTCTTGAAGAATATTTATTTGTCGTTTACTATAAAATGGAATTTGAATATGAGTTAAATATTTTGCTAGTGATTCTCCATATTTATTTTCTCTATAAATAACTGCAATTTGGTTTGCTGCAACTCCAGATTGAATCAATGCTTCAACTTTTTTTGAAATGAACATTAACTCTTCATCCTCAACATTACATTCAAAAATTTCTGGCTGATTGGTTAATCCAATTAAGTCCTTATTTGCAGTAATAATATTTTTTGAAAGGTTAGGAATTTTATTGATGAGGCGTTGAAAGTTTTTATCAATAATAGATTTTGAAACATCTAATATGGGTTGTACAGAACGGTAGTTATCAATTAAAACAATGGTTTGTAATTGTTGTATATAGCTTTCGGCAAAGCCCAACATATTTTCA
>JAYVBS010000312.1:0-5192 GCA_043750315.1 Chitinophagaceae bacterium | reverse complement strand
TTAGTTGTTTAAAGAGAATGTAAAAATCAAACTAATACTACACCTACACAATCCCTTGAATTAGGGGGTAGCCATGAAATGCTTATGAATAAAGGGTTTTAGCTTAGTTTATAGAAAAAATAAAACCCCACATAGTGAGGTTTTATTAAGGATAGCATATTGCATTTTAAAAAGAAAACTTATCTATTAAAAAACTACTGATGAAAATATTGCTTGGAATATTTGTTATAAAATCTTGTTTTTTAATATTGTAAGTTGTTGAATTATTTTTTTCTTCTTTCAACAAATCTCTTTTTTTATCATTTAGGTTTTTCCTTTTATCATTTAGTTCTTTTTTCTCATCTTCTATTCTTTCCAGTTCTTTTTTCAAATCATCTAAATCATTACTAATATCATTTTTCTTATTAGGATTAATTAATTCTTTTTCTCCCATAATTAATTCAACATCATCTTCCCATGAAAGAGAATTACTCAAACTTCTATCCCATTCTACATTCCAACCATTTCTTTTATTAAAGTTCATATCGAACCATTCGTAATCGTCTAAAGATTTGTCTAGCTGTATTTTTTTACCAATTGGAACTTCAATGATAACTAATACCTGTTGGTTTCTGAATTTGTCTTTATTAGTTATGATAAATCCTTTAGGTAATTCGAGAATACTATCTTTTTGATTCAGTGTGAAATTAATATTACCAGCTATTTGTTTAGCAATCACTCTATCTTTTCCTCTACTTATTTTTACAATTTTCATGTGATAATTAGTGTCTTTACTTTGAATAACACTTATTCTAATTGTTCTCATCATCACACTATCTTCATTTAATCCATAAAACGGAACATCATCTTTATCATAATTAATACCAAACCAATCGTCACCATAAAAAGATATTTGATCTGTTTTAGTTGTAACATATAATTTGTTAATAGTTGGCTGTTGTATATTTATTGTTTCTTCTACAGCAGATTTGGTTTTGTAATTATTTAGTATCATACCTACTAAAGTGATGCAAGAAAATAATCCTATTGTCCATATTGTTCCTATTACTGCACCAAAATATTTATACTTGGTTTTAACTTTCATTATCCTTCTAACTACCCAAACAATAAACCCAATTATTGGTACAATTAAAAACCCAATGATTGTTGTCCAGGCTAAAGCAAGCTGCCAGAATCCATCAAGAAAAAAATTTTTGAATGGGAATATTGCAACACCCCCAATTAGTATACCAATTAATGCCATTAATAAACCAAATGCTATCATTCCAGCAATAAATAAAAAGAAAGCTTTAAAAACAATAGCAATTGCATGGCCAAATCTGCTACCAGACTTGTTTACAGCTGTATTTACATCATCTCCCCATTTATTAACTTTTTCAGAAATTACAGAACCGTATTTATCTGCTTTTTCTTTAAATCCAACTAAATCATCTTGAATAGTAGTTTTAATAGTATTAAGGTCTACTTTTTCTCCACGCATTTCTAATTTTTCACTGGCTGAGCTGGCTTCAGGTATAACACCCCATAAAACAAAATATATTAAAGTAAGAGAGCCACCAAATGAGCCAAAAAATATTGATGGAAATGGATCGAAGCTCCAAAATATATTATGAAATAAAGAACTAAGAACCCCCATGATTAATGGAAAAGCAAAAATTAATCTCGGAATCCAAACTGCAATATTAAAATAAGCAGCTAAACCACTCGATACACCACCAATTACTTTTTCATCTGGGTTTCTATATAATCGTTTAGTTATATTACTTTTTAAAGTTTTACTTGGTAAGAACACCCATAATAATAAATATATAAAAAATCCTGTACCAGCACCAAACAATAATACAGCAAATATTATTCTTACTACACTTGCATCTACTCTTAAATAATTAGCTAAACCACCACAAACACCACCTAATATTTTATCTTGCTCATCTCTATACAATCTACCTCTTGGTGCAGAATAGTTAGTATTATATTTATCATTAGATGAAGATGTGTTTGTACTTTCTTTATAATGTGGCTCTTCTGTTTCGAAGTCTTCTGGTCTACCCATACTGTCGATAATTCTGTTTACATCATTATCACAAATACAAGTGCTTCCTTTTTTAAGAGTTTCTGCAAAGAGTTCTGCAATTCTTCCCTCAATGTCATTTATTATTTCTTCTTTTCCTTCTTCATTGGCAAAAAATCTACTTAAACTTTCTGTATATTTTTTAAGTATATCATAAGCAGTTTCTTCAATAGGAACTACTCTTCCTTGAAAATTAATATTTATTACCTTTTTCATGTTCTTAGTTTATTGGTTAAAGTTGTTAGTTTCAATTTCAACATTGGTAATATTATGAACTGCATCTGCAAGTTCTTTCCATGTTGTTTGTAATTCAGCATAAAATTCTATGCCTTTATCTGTCATTAGAAAATATTTACGGGGTGGTCCACTATTGCTTTCTACCCATCTATAAGTTAAAAGGTCTGCATTTTTGAGCCTGGTTAATAGAGGGTATAAAGTGCCCTCTAAAATTTGGAGACCAGCTGCTTTCATTATTTCTACAATATCACTAGGATATACTTCTCCCTTTTTTATTACTGAGAGAATGCAGAATTCAAGCACTCCTTTTCTCATCTGGCTTTGTGTATTTTGAATATCCATTTTTTTAAGTTTTAATAATTAATGAAAATAAAGTTTCAAATGAGATTACCAGCATAAAGTACTAAGTCTTCTACGAGCAAAACCAATTCTGCTATTTTTATGGATATTCCATAAATCTACAGCACTGAATACTTGTTTTACTGGAGTATGATTAGTTTCTGAAGCACCCATTGTTTTTGTTTCAGTAGAACCATTAAAAATTTCTTGAAAATTTAAGGTTGCTAAAAAGTTGTTGTGTTTATTTTTCATTTTGTTTAATTTATATAATTAATTAATAAGAAAGTTTAATTTAAATTACCAGCATAAAGTACTTACTCTTCTACGAGTAAAACCTGTTTTAGTATTTTTTTGAATGTTCCATAAATCTGCAGAACTGAATACTTGTTTTACAGGAGCATGATTAGTTTCTGATGCACCCATTGTTTTTGTTTCAAGAGAACTATTGTTAATTTCTTGGTGATTTGAGGTTCTTAAAAAGTTGATTTGATTGTTTTTCATTTTGTTTAATTTTTTATGTTAATGTTGTTGTTTTTAATTTGACAATGCAAACATATAATCTTTTTTAGTACTATGCAAAACATAATACATGGTAAACTTTAGTAATTTAGATAAAAAAGTATTATACATAGTCATTAAATGTAGTGTTAGTATGGCTTTCAGTAAACTAAGGCGAACAAGGATTGCTTTTTTTAATTGTGATGAACGGTAAAATAGAGTGATAAATTACATCGTATATATACGATATAATGTCATATATTTGCATTATCGAATAAAACTGATTCAAAAACATGGCAACAAAAAAGAATGAATTATTTAGTTTAGAAGAACAAGAAATAGCTGCAATTGCAAACGCCTTATCTCACCCTGCAAGAATTGCTATTTTAAAATTCTTGGCTCAAAAGAATGATTGTATATGTGGAGAAATAGTATCAGAACTACCATTAGCTCAAAGCACCATTAGCCAGCATTTAAAAGAATTAAAGAAAGTTGGATTGATTAAAGGAGAAATTGAAGGAGTTAAAACTTGCTATTGTATTGACTGGAATTATATTGAAAAAGTAAAGAAAACATTTAATGGGTTGTTCGAAAAAATGAAATCGGTTAATATGAACTGTTGTTAAACTTAAACTATTAAATATAAAATTATGAAAACTGATAATGAATTGAAACAAATTGTAAAAGAAAAATACAGTGAAATTGCATTACAATCAAAAACCGAAAACGAAAGTTCTTGTTGTGGATCTGGTGGCTGTAGTACAGAAGTTTATAATATTATGACAGATGATTACACACAAATTAAAGGCTATTATTCAGAAGCTGATTTAGGCTTAGGCTGTGGTTTGCCAACACAATTTGCAAAAATAAAAGCAGGGGATGTTGTAATTGATTTAGGAAGTGGAGCCGGCAACGATTGTTTTATTGCTCGAAAAGAAGCTGGCTCAACAGGTAAAATAATTGGTATTGATTTTACTGAAGCTATGATTAACAAAGCCAGAACAAATGCTGAAAGAATTGGTTATGAGAATGTACAATTTAGACAAGGTGATATTGAACAAATGCCAGTTAATGATAATGTTGCTGATGTTGTTGTAAGTAATTGTGTTTTGAATTTGGTTCCAAATAAAAATAATGTATTCAAAGAAATTTATAGGGTATTAAAGCCCAATGCTCATTTTAGTATCAGTGATATTGTACTAGTTGGTAATTTACCAAACTCATTAAAAGAAGTAGCTGAAATGTATGCTGGTTGTGTAACTGGTGCAATACAAAAGCAAGATTATTTGAATATGATTGAACAAAATGGTTTTATAAAAATTACAATTCAAAAAGAAAAAATTATTCATGTTCCTGATGATATTTTAATAAGATATGTTAGTAAAAATGAAATTGAACAATTTAGAGAAAGCGGCGTAGGTATTTTTAGCATTACAGTTTATGCTGAAAAACCAACAGAAAAATCTTGCTGTGGATCTGAATGCTGTAGTTAAAATAAATATAAAACAAGTAATGTACCTACATCATATTTAAATAATGAAATGAAAAAGAAATTATTGTTTGTATGTATTGAAAATAGCAATCGCAGTCAAATGGCACATGCATTTGCTATAATTTATGGTAAAGAAAAAATAGCAGCTTATAGTGCAGGCAGTATGCCAAGTGGAATTGTTAACCCAAAAGCTATACAAGCTATGGCAGATATTGGTTACGATCTATCTCAACACAAAAGTAAAAGTTTAAAAGAGGTTGAAGCATTAGCTCCATTTGATGTTGTAATAACTATGGGTTGTGGAGATGCTTGTCCTTGGATACCCACTAAACAATTTATTGATTGGCAAATAACTGATCCAAGAAATTTAGATAAAGAAAAATTTAATTTAGTAAGAGATGAAATTGCATTAAAAGTTGAAAACTTAATTGAAAAAATTACTTAAATGCTTTTAAACCACACTGCAGCCAATCTAAATATTTCTTTTCATTAAATGTTGCACCTATAGGAAATGTGAGTAGTTTTCCTTCATTATCTAACATTACATATAATGGT
>JAYVBS010000311.1:0-2230 GCA_043750315.1 Chitinophagaceae bacterium | reverse complement strand
TCATCATAAAAAGGAAAATTTCTAAATTTGTTGCTGGATTATTGTATAAAATGTTTGGCGATTCAACCAAAAGAATAAAACGTCAAGCATTTATTGATTTGGTTGTTCAACCTTTAGAATTGTTCTTGATTCTTATGGTTTCATTTTTGGCTTTTGATAATTTAGTTTTTCCAAAAGTACTAGAAGTTAAAGTATTTAGATATACAACTCGTCAGATTATTGAAAACATTTCTACAGCATTGGTGATAGTTAGTTTTATTTGGCTTTGTTTAAGAACCATTGATTTTATAGCTTTTGTTTTAAAAGAAAAAGCAAATATTGATCAAGATGCAAACGAAGGTCAAATTATTATTTTCTTTAAAGATTTTTTTAAAGTGATTTTGGGATTGATTGGTATTTTAATGTTGTTACATTTTGCATTCAATAGAAATATTGGTAATTTATTTACTGGCTTAAGCATTGTTGGTGCTGCCATTGCTTTAGCAACAAGAGAGAGTTTAGAAAATTTAATTGCATCGTTTATTATTTTCTTTGATAAACCTTTTGCAGTTGGTGATGTCGTTAAAGTAAACCAATTTATAGGAACTATTGAAAAAATAGGATTACGAAGTACAAGATTAAGAACAGATTTGAAAACATATATAACAGTTCCAAATAAACAAATGGTAGATTCTGTTGTTGATAATCTTTCTTTAAGAACACAAAGAAAAATTGAAGTAAGATTGGACATTAGTTTAAAGACAAGTGTTAGGCAGGTTAAACAAATGTTAGCCGAAGTAAAATCAATTTTAAAAAGTAATGATAGTGTTGAAATATTCAGTGTTCATTTGGCAGAAATTGGCAAAGAAACACATGTTATCATTTTTGATTTTGAAACAGCATCTACTATTTCAATTCAAGATTTCAATACATTAAAAGAGGAAATTAATTTAGCAATTTTACAAAAAGCAGAGAATTTAAATATTCAATTTACTGAACATCTTTAGAGGAAATACTGAATATAGTGATTGCTTTTTTTGCCAACTCAACAGCAAGATTACTTGGCGTCATAATGTGATTTACTTTCCTTAAATCAATTGAATTAAAAAAATTAAAAAAATCAACATCAATTATTATTCTAGAATTTTTTTTTGTTTTTATAGCAACAGTTTGCATATTATAAAATCCGTTTCTAAATCCGCCTAAATGAAATTGAAAATTTCGATTTTTAAGATTACACAAATTGGATTTGCCTTCTAACCTAAAATTAATATATCCACTGTGCCATGCCCAATACATTCCTTTTGTTGGGTCAAGATCTCCTGTTGATATACCTTTTGAATTGGTAATACTATCAATACCTAAATTAAATTGTATGGTATTGAAACTTAATTCGGGCTTTATTTTTAAATTAAATTTACACAATGCATTATCAAAAATATTGATAAGATGAAAACTATTTTTTTCTTTATAAACAGTTTTATTACCATTTTTTAATTCAACACCAGAAATATAAAATTTGCATTGACTAATTTGAAAACTATCTTTTTCAATAATATAATTAGAATCTTTTACTAAGCTACTTTTTTGAAATAAAGGATTAAAATTTATTTCAATAGAATTCAGTTTTTGTGCATGAATGGTTGTAACAAAAAGCAATGAAAAAAAAGAAAAAAATAAATATTTTAATTTTTTAATTACTATCATTATTTAGTGGCTTTTTGGTACTCGTACATGATGCCATCAAAAATTCCATTGCCTAAAACTTCTGCTCCATTAGCATTTAAGTGAGTATAATCTTTTGCTGCTAATCTAGGATTTCTATTTACCCAATCTACCATGCTGTTATAACCACCCATACTATTATATGTATTAAAAAATGCCATACCCATTTCAAAAGAAATTTTTTCTTGTGTTGCAATTAAGCTGTCCATCCCAATAGCAGTATGTCTTCCATCACTATACCTAAAAGATTTATCTGCAGTACTTATTAAAATAAAATCTGTATTGGTAAAACATTTTTTAAGATTTGTTATTGAAGTTAACATGGCTTTATAATACCAATTAAAGTTATTATTGTTAGGATGATTCAACACATTTACACCATATTGCATAATGATTAAATCGAATGGTTGTGTTAAAGCAACTTGTCTTAAAAAAGAAGTATCAATGCTTATAAATTCAAAACCACCAGAACCTCTGTATGAAAAATTATCTACAATTACACCATCTTCAGTTTCAAAATTAATTC
>JAYVBS010000310.1:0-5202 GCA_043750315.1 Chitinophagaceae bacterium | reverse complement strand
TTGAAACAGGAATATGAAAAAACTCTGTCAAATACAAAGTTAAAGCTCCAGCAGTTTCAGCACAAAAACCTTCCAAAGGTGTTACCTTAGTAATTTTAGTTCCCATTGTTTTTACAATTTTCCAACCACCACTTAATGTACCTAAACCTATCGCTAAAAAGCTACAAAATGGTACCCAAGAATATTGTGCAACAAATTGTTCGAAATTCATTGAATGGCCTAAACTAGTTTCATAGTAAATAAATGCTGCCCCAATGATACCTAAAACTTTTTGAGCGTCATTACCACCATGCCCAAGACTAAATGCTGCTGAAGAAATTAGTTGAAGTTTTTTAAATTTAGACTCTGCCCTATATGGATTACTATTCTTAAATAAATGCACAACTAAAATTGTAATAAAGAATGCAATAAACATTCCAATCAAGGGAGCAAAGAAAATAAACAAAAATGTTGGTACTACTTTTGCATAATTTATTACATCATGAACACCATTTCCAAAACCATGTGCACTTGCAACAGCAGCACCAATAAAACCACCCATTAATGTATGTGATGAACTAGATGGAATTCCAAACCACCATGTAACTAAGTTCCAACAAATAGCTGCCAATAGACCAGCTAGAATAACGTGTAAATTTATAAAATCGGCATTCACCCATTTTGAAACTGTTGCACCAATTCCAAAACTTTGAAAAATGTATTTAGAAATAAAAAAAGCAGCAAAATTAAAAAAAGCAGCCCACAAAACAGCTTGAAAAGGAGTAAGTACTTTTGTAGAAACCACTGTGGCTATTGAATTTGCAGCATCATGAAATCCATTGATATAATCGAAAACAAAAGCTAAAACAATAATAATAATTAGAAGTGTAAACATTGTGTAAAATTGAAAATTAGCAAATTTGAAAAATGATTAATAAATATTGAAAATGAATTCACTCTTTTTATTATCAAATTTTCAGACCAACATATTAACTAAGCATATTTAATAATGATCGATTCCATTACGTTGGCAGCATCTTCACACTTATCTGTAGCTAATTCTAGAACTTGATAAATTTCTCTCTTCTTAATCACTTCTTTAAAATCGGTTTCTAGTTGAAATAATCTTTCAATACTCATATCAAAAATATCATCAGCTTGATTTTCTAAACTATTTACTTTTATAAATGCTTCTGTAATAAGTCTAAGGTCTTTCATATCCCTCAACCCATAAACAGCTTTTTTAATTTCAACCGTACCAAGTTGTACTAAATCAGTTAGTTTTTGTATTCCAATATCGTTAGGGTTAACATTATAGAAATTAATTTTTTTTGCTGAGCTATATATGTAATCTGCAATATCATCAAGTGACGAAGCCAAATGATGAATATCTTCTCTATCAAATGGTGTAATAAAATTTCTACCTAATTCAGTAAAAATTTGATGTGAAGTTTCGTCGTTTTTATGTTCAAGATCTTCCAATTGTTTAATAATAGGTGCACGTTTATCATAATCTGGTTCAGACACTACTTTTTGTAAAACTTTACCCATCTCTTCAACTGTATCAGCTACTTGTTCAAACAAACTATAAAATACTTTGTTTTTTGGCATAAATATTTTACCAATACTGTTGAGTCCCATAATATAAAAATTTGAAGCAAATGTAACTTAACAGTTTTGGTTTAATTCCTCATTTATTAAATTAATAATTTAATAACATCCAAATAATTAAAGCAAGTGTTCTCATTTAATAACTCAGCCCCTACATTTGCTTAATAACTTTATATATGGTAGATGTAATTTTAGGTTTACAATGGGGAGATGAAGGCAAAGGAAAAATTGTAGACTATTTTGCCCCGAATTATGATGTAATTGCTCGTTTTCAAGGTGGCCCAAATGCAGGTCACACTTTATATATAGATGGAAAAAAAGTGGTTTTGCATCAAATTCCTTCAGGAATTTTTCATCAACATACAGTTAATTTAATTGGAAATGGTATTGTACTAGACCCAGTTACTTTGAAAAGAGAATGTGAATTGGTAGCATCTTATGACATTGATATAAAGAAAAATTTGTTCATTGCTGAAAGAGCTAACATAATTATACCAACTCATAGAGCATTAGATAAAGCAAATGAATCACAAAAAGGAGAAAATAAAATTGGTTCTACTTTAAAAGGAATTGGACCAGCTTATATGGATAAAACAGGCAGAAATGCATTAAGAGTTGGAGATTTATTAAACAAAAATTTTATTAGTCAGTATATTAAATTAAGATTAAAACATCAAAAACTTTTAGACAATTTTAATTTTATTGAGGATATTACAACTTGGGAAGAAGAATTTTTTGATGCATTAGAATTTTTAAAATCATTAAATATTATTAATGGTGAATATTTTATTAATAATAAAATTAAAGAAGGAAAAAATGTTTTAGCAGAAGGTGCACAAGGCAGTATGTTAGATATTGATTTTGGCACTTTCCCTTTTGTTACATCTTCAAATACAATATCAGCAGGTGTTTGCACTGGTTTAGGAATTGCACCAAATAAAATAAATGACATTATTGGTATAACAAAAGCATATTGTACAAGAGTTGGTGGTGGACCTTTCCCTACAGAATTGCAAGATGAAACTGGAGAAAATTTAAGAAAATTAGGTGGTGAATTTGGAGCTACAACTGGCCGTCCAAGACGTTGTGGATGGTTAGATTTAGTTGCATTAAATTTTAGTTGTATGATTAATGGTGTTACTAAAATTGTTATGACAAAAGCAGATGTACTAGATAGTTTTGATGAAATAAAAGTTTGTACATCGTATAATATTGATGGAATAAATACCAAAGAAATTCCTTTTCAACTTGCAAAATCAAAAGTAGAACCGGTTTATAATAGTTTTAAAGGATGGTCAGATACACCATCTGCTTCAACAATAAAAGCTGAAGATTTATCTCTGAACATGAAAGAATATGTTCAATTTATTAATAAAGAAATAAAAACAGAAATAAAATATATTTCGAATGGGCCTGAGCGTGAAAAAATAATAGTTTTATAATTTTAAAAATAATGTATAAAAAGTTTGGTTGTTAAAAATTTCAATTGAATTTTTACAATCTCTAATTGGTATTAATTATGGCAATAAAATCCGAAAAAGCTAAAAACATTCTTACTAAAAAAATTGCTACAGCAAAATCAACTGAAATTTTATCATTAAAAAAGAAATCAACTGAAAATGATGATGATGATGATGATGATGATTTAGAAGAAATAATTCCTAAGAAAAAAACAGGAAAAGAATCAACAAAAAAGTCAAAATCAGAAGAAGAAGAAGATGATGATTTAGAAGAAAAAGAAGACGAATGGGAAAAAAAAGAAGAAGAAACTAGTTGGGATCCTGATTTTGATGAATTTGATGTGCCAAAATCTCCTGGAAAAAAAGGTGCAAAATCAAAAACTGATGACGAATTTGAATTAGATGAAGATTTTAAAGAATTTGATTTATATAATGATAAAGGTGATTTTGATGATAATGATGACGATGATTTTTAAATAAATAATCGATTTGAAGAATATTATTACAAAGTTCGAAATCACTAACATAGAAAAATTTAAACAACAAATGTTGAATTGGGCAAATCAATTCAACATTTGTTGTTTTTTGGATAATAATTTTTATCAATCAACATATAATTCTATTGAATGCTTAGTTGCTGTTGCAAATGAAGTTGCTTTTAGTAGTGCCACTAATTCAGATGTTTTACAAAATCTTTCAAATTTTCTAGGCAATTCAAATGATTGGGTTTTTGGTCATTTTAGTTATGATTTTAAAAACTATATTCTTCCATTTCAATCAAATAATTTTGATGGAATTAAAGCTCCTGAGGTTTCATTATTTATACCAAATATTGTAGTTCAATTGAAAGAAAAAACTGTAACAATTATTTCTAAAAAAAATAATTCATCAGAAATTTTTAAAGCAATAAATGAATTTAACATCCCCGAAAATCATCTAACAACTGAAAAAATAAATATTCAATCGAGGTTTAGTAAAGTAGAATATTGTAAAATTATCAATCAACTTAAAGACCATATTCAACAAGGTGATTGTTATGAAATTAATTTTTGCCAAGAGTTTTTTGCAGAAAATATAGAAATTAATTCTCTTAAAATTTATCAAGAACTCAATTCAATTTCACCCAACCCATTTAGTACTTTTTATAAGCTCTTTGATACTTGTGTTTTGGGAGCAAGCCCTGAAAGGTTTATAAAGAAAGTTAGTAACAAAATAATTTCACAACCCATAAAAGGAACTATAAAAAGAGATTTAAAAAATTCAGAAAAAGATGCTTTACTGAAGCTACAATTACAAAATAGCGAAAAAGAAAAAAGTGAAAATGTAATGATTGTAGATTTGGTAAGAAATGATTTAAGCAAAATTGCACAAAGGGATTCAGTAACAGTAAATGAACTTTTTGGCATGTATACTTTTCCTCAAGTACATCAAATGATTTCAACTATTACAGCAACTTTAAAAAACAATTTGAATTTAATTGATATTCTGAAAGGCTTATTCCCAATGGGTTCTATGACTGGTACTCCAAAATATAAAGTAATGCAATTAATAGAACATTACGAAAAATCTAAACGAGGTTTGTATAGTGGTACAATTGGATACATAACGCCAGAAAATGATTTTGATTTTAATGTTGTTATTAGAAGCATCGTGTATAATCATACCACTAAATATTTAAGTTATCAGGTTGGTGGTGCAATTACAAATAAAAGTATTGCTGAAGACGAATATGAAGAATGTTTAACTAAAGCACAAGCTATAGAAAATGTTTTAAAAAAATAAATGCCCCACCGAAGTGAGGCATTCTTACTTACTAACCCATTAAAACCAAAATTTTAATTACAATATTTATCGAATTCATTTATTAAGTGTTGTGCAATAGCTTGTGCTGGTTTACCTTCGATTTGATGACGCTCAACCATACTAACTAAAGCTCCATCTTTAAATAAAGCAATAGAAGGTGATGAAGAAGGAAAAGGCAATAAATATTGACGAACCTGATTTACAGCTTCTTTATCGAAACCTGCAAATGCTGTTGCTAATCTATCTGGCTTGTTTGTAGCATTATTCACTGCTAAAAGAACCCCTGGTCTACATGCACCAGCTGCACAACCACAAACTGAATTAATTACAACTAAAGTCGTTCCTTTAT
>JAYVBS010000309.1:0-2236 GCA_043750315.1 Chitinophagaceae bacterium | reverse complement strand
TGGGTCTGTTTGAGCAATTACTAAATATACAGAAGCAGATGAACCATTTGTGATCCAATTTTTAGTGCCATTTAATAAATAATAATCACCTTTATCTTCAGCTGTAGTTTGTTGTGATGTAGCATCACTACCTGCTTCAGGTTCACTTAATAAAAAAGCTCCAATAAATAATTCACCATCTTTTTTACCTTGTGCTAATGGTGTTAAGTATTTTTGTTTTTGTTCTTCTGTTCCAAAAGCCTCTATTCCGTAACATACTAAACTATTATTTACACTAACACAAACACTAGTGCTAGCATCTATTTTACTAATTTCTTCCATTGCCAAAACATAACTCACTGTATCTAATCCACTACCACCATAATTAGGACTTACCATCATACCCATAAAACCTAAATCGGCTAATTTTTCAATTTGCTCTTTAGGAAAACGCTGTAATTCGTCTCTTTCAATTACTCCAGGCAAACAATCATTAATAGCAAAATCTCTTGCAGCTTTTTGAATCATTAACTGCTCTTCTGAAAATTCAAAGTCCATATTTTAAATTTTGATGGCAAATGTATGCTAACAAGTGTTAGTTGAAGGATTAAACCAAGCTCTTTTCTACAAATTTTTTGCTCAAATAAGAAATTAAATAAGTAAAAAATGGTACTACTATCACATCAATAGTATAATGAATATGCTGAAATAATACCATAATTCCAATAGAAATTGCAGCAATTAAAGTAATTTTTTTATGTAGCTTTTTCTTTAAGCAAAAACTCATTAATAAAATAGATGCAGTATGACCAGAATAAAATAGGTCCTTAGTAATAAAAACACCTTCATAAAAAGTTTTATTAATTAATGGATCTAATAATGGAATAAGATTTTGAGGTGGATTTAATGGTACAAAATAAATTGTAATCATTCTTGATATCATTAAAAATATAAATGCCCATAAATAAGTTATGAATATTGATGGATTTTTTGAAGCTTGCCAAATTAGCAATAAAGCACATGACCATATTAATGTAAATACTGGAATAGATAAATCAATACTTGGAATATTATTCAATAACCAGTCGTTTATCACACGACCTTCTCTTTGTTCAATTTTTGTAAGAAATGATGAGAAAATAACTAAAATGCCAATTAAAGTAATGCAGCCAAATATGAGTTGCTTTTTAAATCTTAAATTTTCTAAAGCTTTTTTCCAGCTTCTTTCATTATTCATTAAATCCATATTACTCATTCTTATAAATATTTAGGCATTTATTTTTTCTTTAGCTCTTTGCAATACAAATTGTAATTGCTCTTCTTTAGTGAGAAAACTATTATCTAGAACAATTGCATCATCTGCTTTTTTAAGTGGACTGAAATCTCTATTACTATCAATAAAATCCCTTTCCATCAAATTTTTTTTCACTTCATCTTTTGTAGATGCAATTCCTTTTTCTTGCAATTCTTTAAATCTTCTGTCAACTCTTACATTAACATCTGCAGTTACAAAAATTTTAAGTTCAGCATTTGGGAAAACAGTTGTACCAATGTCTCTGCCATCCATCACCAAAGCTTTTTCTCTACCCATTTGTTGTTGTTGAGCAATAGCAAACTCTCTAACATCTTTATTTGTAGAAACAATACTTACATGATCATTAATATTTTTTTGTCTAATTTTTTCTTCTACACTTTCGCCATTTAACTGAATCATAGATTTACTCATTTCAGGCAAATAAATAAATTTTAAATTAATGTTCTGTAAAGTCTTTTTGACTTCAATTTCATTTTCAACATTAATATTATTTTGTAAAAAATATAATGTTATTGCTCTATACATTGCACCACTATCAACAAAAGCATAATCTAATTCTTTTGCTAACTGATTGGCTAATGTACTTTTTCCACAAGATGAAAATCCATCAATGGCTATTACAATCTTCTTCATGTGTAATTTTATTTTTCAAAATAAGCAAGACTACTGCCTACCCAATTTTTATTTTGATTGTATCGAACCCCAATCATTTTTCCTTTGCTTAATCTGGCCAAATTGCAAGTAGCTATTGGCCTATCAGCACCTTCTTCCCAAAAATAGAATATTCTAATTTCTGCTTTTGCATTTCCATCTGGTGTTTCTATTATATCAGCATATTGAACTTTATGTTGCAAAATCCAATTTTCTGGGTCAGTAATTTTTGTAATATCTTCTGCAACTAAATCAATAATCACACCCTGACCTGCAAAAGAAAATAATGGT
>JAYVBS010000308.1:0-2236 GCA_043750315.1 Chitinophagaceae bacterium | reverse complement strand
GCAGGTATTAGTGGAACAGAATTAAGTCATTCTGGAGCAGTTTCAACTGGGGCTACAAATACTTTTACATATAACAATTTAAAATGGACTGCCCCTGCAGCATCTGGCAGTGTAACTTTTTTTTATGTAGGTAATGCTGCAGATGGTGATGGATTTAATTCTGGAGATTTTATTTATGCAGGCTCAACAGTAGTTGCATTGCCAATTGAGTTAAAAGATTTTTTTGCTATTAATGATAATAATAATATTTTACTAAAATGGCAAACAGAAACAGAAGTAAATTCAAATTATTTTGATGTAGAAAGAAGTGATGATGGACAATACTTTTTTTCTTTAGGTAAAGTAGATGCTGTGGGTAATTCATCTAAACCAGTTTCATATTCTTTTTTAGATACCAAATTGAGTTATAATAATGGCAGCCAAATATTTTATCGATTAAAATTAGTTGATAGAGATGGCTCAGTAAAATATTCAAATCATATTAGTATAAAACCTGTATTTACAGGTATTACAATAAAAAATATTTATCCAACAATTATTAGAAAAGGAGATATAGTTTCTGTTGAGGTTGTAACTGATAAATCACGAACTATAGAAATGGTAGTTATGGATGCAACAGGAAGAAGATTACAAGTTTTAAAATCTGATTTATCAATTGGAAATAATAAAATAACTTTTGTACCTAGAGTTAAGGATTTAAAAGGAATGTTGTTCATAAAATTTGTAACAACAAGTTTTCAGCAAACTAAAACACTCATTCTTCAATAAAATTGTAGAATTCAAAAGAGATTAAAATTTTAATCTCTTTTTTTTGCAAAATAAAATAATCATCATGAAAAAATTTTTAAAAATTGGTTTTGTAGCAATGATAATTGGTGTGATAGGTATTTGGTTTTTTGTATTCTATTTTCCAAAAACAGACTTCTATAGAAATTTAACAGTAAAAAAAGCCGATCCTGTATCTGCTTCAGAAATTGCACAAGATTTTTTGTCTGATGAAAACACAGCATTTGCAAAATATTCAAGTAAGCAAATTGAAGTAAGTGGTGTAGTAGAACAATCACAATTTGAAAATGGAAAAACTGCAGTTTATTTAAAAACAAATGATGCAGCAACTAATATTTATTTTTTAATGAAAGATAGCATTGGAGGAGTAAAAGTAGGTGATAAAATTACACTTAAGGGAATATGTACTGGCTATTTAGGAGATGTACAATTTAATGAAGGGGAAATAGTAAAATGATGCGAAAAATAAATTTATTATTGATTAGTATTTTAATAGTTGGGTTGTTACATGGGCAGAAAAACTACACAACTAAATCTGGCCAAATTAAATTTTTATCAAAAACTTCTCTTGAAGATGTAGAGGCTATTAATAAACAAGTTTTTTGTTCATTAAATTCTGCAACTGGTAAAATGCAATTTGCAGTTCTTATAAAAGGTTTCGCCTTCGAAAATTCATTAATGCAAAAACATTTTAATGAAGAAAAATATTTACATAGTGATAAATTTCCTAAATCAAATTTCGTTGGGCAAATTAAAAATCTAAAGGCTATTACTTTTAAAAAAAATGGAACTCATAAAGTAGAAGTTAAAGGTAATTTAACTATGCATGGAATTACTAAAACTGTTACTGCAATAGGTACTATTACTGTGTTAGATGGCAGTATAGAAATAAAAAGTAATTTTATTTTAAAGCCTGCTGATTATAAAATAGTTGTACCAGAAGAAATTAGTAATACAATTATTGTATCAATTGATTGTAAGCTAAAATAACAAATGTTAATAATCGTAAACTTTTAATAGATTTTTTCACAACGAAATAATCTTTGAAATATTTGAATAAATTGCATCGTTCTTATTTTAGAATATCGTTACCCTAATGAAGATGACAAGAACAGTACCCGCTTGGCCGGTATCTTACCGGCCTTGAAGGGTTTTTTTATTTTGATTACATTCTAATTTATTTTCCTAATCTAGAAATCTTCTTTTCAACACTATTGTATATTTGCAATCTGGGTGGATTTGTTTATTGTTCAACCCGAAAATTTGATAATAGAACTAATAAACGAAAATATTCTGCACTTTATCCTCAGGTATTCTTCGCTTATTTTTTCTTGAAACATTTTGTAAATTATGAAAGACATTAAAAAAGATCTTGCAGAAAGAATATTAATTATAGATGGAGCTATGGGCACCATGATTCAGCGTTATAAACTTTCTGAAGAAGATTATA
>JAYVBS010000307.1:0-5212 GCA_043750315.1 Chitinophagaceae bacterium | reverse complement strand
CAATATATCGTTGTGGGGATGACATGATTTTTTACAAGATAGTAAAAAATTACTGATTACTAAACTGCCTGGTTCTATTAATTCTTAAATCTCTAAGCATTCCAGATTTTGGGTTGATGGTGATGCTGAAAGAACGCCAAATATTTACAGGTGTAACATTAATGCTCAATTGCCAACAATGTAACTCGCGAGATATGAAGAAGTTTAATTGTTGTAATGAACCAGCAGTAACATCAAAATTTCCTGTGGCACCCATTTTCCATTTTGGGGTTAAATTAAAATCTCCATTAAATCCTAAGCTACTGTAAGCATTGGTAACAAAACCACTATAATCTGGTTTTATTTGTCGTGTAAAATTGTAAGAATATTGTAAACTTAAACTCCAAGGAATATTAAAATCTGTAAATTCAGATGGGTTAGCCCTTGTAAAATCTAATTGACGTTGTTGTTCATCTGGAGTCATGAAAGGATCGTAAGGTAATTTTTTTGAGTTGGCTAATTTTTCATCTTTGGGTTTACTTTTTAATTGGGTGCTAATAGCAACATTTCCTGAAGTAATTCTTCCTAATTTAAATTGACTATCGTACCACATTAAATGATTAATTCTTTTGCCTGTTGCATCAACTTTATAGGGGTCTAATGTTGCACTTGCAGAAATATTTATTTTTTCGAAAAGATTAGTACCGAGTCTTATAGAAAATGGTTGTAATGCAAAACTATCTGCAGCTAAATTGTACGAACTTGAAATGCCTAAAACATCTATTAATCTTACTTTTTTTGTTGCATTGGCAGCGGTATCTCTTTTATTTTTAACCTTCATTTCAAAAAGGTTATCAATTCCAAATGTTATACTTCCACTCGATGCTTCATTAAAAACAACTCCTCCAGTTAATCGAGAAACTCTTATGGTATTTTTATTAGAATCTATTTGTAAATCATAGTTAAATCTATTATCTAAATTGGGGGTATAATTAAAACCAACTGATGGTCTTATTTCATGACGAATAGCTTTTATAGTTTTAGATTTTTTAAAAAGATAAGTTCCAAAAATTCTAGTACTCATACTAATTCCAAAACTAGTTGTTGGTCTTCTAATAAATCCTTTTTGAACAGAAGAATCTATTTTTTTTGTTGAATTATTCCATTCTCTATTTAAACTTCTATCATACCATGCTTCGCTGTAAGATATAGATGGAGAAATGGTTACAGGCCCCATAGGTGGCAATGCTAATGTAATTGGTATGTTGTGATTTGCTGTCCATTGCATGGTATCGATAATATGTTTTATTGATATAGCAGAATCGAAAAAGCTTATTGAATTATTAAAACTTCCGCCATATCCTATGCCAATACTTTCGAACCATTTTGCTTTGCCTACTCTTTCTTTTTTCTCAAAAGGATAAAAAGTAACTACATTAAAACCTAATGAAGGCAATTGCAAATTAACTGAACGATTTGCAGCGTTTTGGTCGTGACTAATATTTAAACTTAAATTGGCTTTGTTGTTAAAACTTTTAGAGTAATTGATGTTAGAATTTATTCTGTTATTAAAATTAATTAATGGATTACCAATAAATGATTGATTAAATTTTGTACTGCCAAAATGTACATTAGCACTAAAACTGGTTCCTGGTCTGGCTCTATTGTCTCTGTTATGGTTCCAAGTAACATCAAAAGTTTTTGATTGTGAGAATTCTTCTTTCGAAGCAAAACCTCTATTAAGGG
Organism: Chitinophagaceae bacterium; assembly: GCA_043750315.1. Lineage (GTDB taxonomy): Bacteria > Bacteroidota > Bacteroidia > Chitinophagales > Chitinophagaceae > CAIVPM01. Next base: position 3,487 of record JAYVBS010000307.1, on the reverse strand, counting down.
TTTTTAAATTTTGAAAAGTAAGATTCAAACCTCCAGAGTATTTATATCTTACAATATATTTTGGGGTAACATTTACACTCCAACCACCATAAGAATAAATATCTGTTTTTACCGTAACATCGAAATTATCATTCAACACTTTGTAATAACCCAAACCCTGTAATCCTATACCAAAATCTTCTGTTGTTACAAATTGGGGAGCTAATACACCTGAATGCCTGCCTCTGTTTAAAGGATAAATGCCAAAAGGAATTCCAATAGGGAAAGGTACTCCTTCAAACTCTGGAGATGCTGCACCACTAACGGCAATTTTATTGTTAATCATTTTAAGCTTTCGTGTTCTAAAAGCAAAATGGGGTATATCTAAATTGCAGGTAGTGAATATTCCTTTCCAACCATAAAAAATATCTGTATCAACTTTTTTTAATATTTGAGCGTTTACAAAAATTTCTCCTTCGTTATAAAAAGAATTTACTGTTCTGCCTTTTTGAGATTTAAGATTAAATGCAATAGTGTCACTAAAGGTAGTATTAGTACCATCTTGCATTTTAGTTTTATTCAAAGGATTGTTAGAAGTATCTACAGCACCAAAAGCTAAAATGGTTTGGTTACTTCCATCATATTTTATTACACCCGCATCTAAAATCATTTCTTTTTGTTGCACCTGACTTTTTCCATATAAAAAAAATTCTTTGGTTGAAATGATAAACACGCCAGAATCACTTGCAGCAAATTTTACAGGGGCATCTAGCGAATCTTTCGAAATTTTAAAAGAATCGATAGTATGAATAGTTGTAAAATTATTTTTGTTTCTTAAGCTATCGTTTGATAAAACTTTTTCTTTAACAGTAGTGTCGGTTAAATCGATTACATTTTTTGGAGTTTGAGGTATTGATTTTTTTTCTAAAGTATTTGTTAAGTTCTTAGTAGAATTTACTTTTTGTGCATGAGATTGGCTTACTTGCAATGCTAGGCAAACAATTATTAGAACTGTTATAATATAATACCTATATTTTGCGTTAATAAAGTTCACTTATCAATTTATTGGTTACAAAAATATAGGCAAGAACTTTTATTGCTATTTTTAAATATTACGATTTAACATTTCATGAAGGAATCAAAAAAAATAATTTACCTCTTTTTACTTATTTCATTAGTTTCTATTGCTGCAACTAGAAGTATTAAAAATAATTTTCCACCTCTACAAAAACAGGGGTTAAGAAAAATTGTGATTGATGCTGGACATGGAGGAAGTGATTATGGAGCTTCTGGAAAATATTCTCATGAAAAAAATATTTCATTAAGTGTATCTCTTTTATTAGAAGAAGAAATTAAAAGGCAGATTCCTGATGTTGAGGTTTACTTAACTAGAACAACTGATATTTATGACCATGTTTACACAAAAGCCGAAAAAGCCAATGCAGCAAAAGGAGATCTATTTATCTCAATACATTGTAATTCTTCACGGCCAATCACTCATCGAGTATTTAAAGGCTATAAAACAGTAAAAGTTAAAAAAGGCAAAAAAAAAGTAAGTAAAAAAGTTGCTCAGTACAATTATTATACTACACCAAGTGTTGCAAAAGGAACAGAAACTTACATTTGGGGCGTTAATAAAAACGATGATAAATTTAATGCTCTCAAAAATAATGAAACTTTTTATACGGATAGTGTGATGTTGATGGATCAAAATTTTAATTACGACCCTGAACAAATTGCAGCTATTTCGTTAAGAATGCAGCAATATACAGAGCGAAGTAGAAATTTAGCCTATTCAGTTCAAAATGAATTTACCAAAATTGGACGAGAAAATAGAGATGCAAAACAAAGAGCTGTTGGTATTTGGGTTTTACAAGCTGTTGCCATGCCTGCAATTTTAGTTGAGCTTGGTTTTATTAGCAATTCTGAAGAAGAAGACTATTTAAATAGTGAAAAAGGACAAAATGAATTATCTGAAAGTATTGCCAGAGCTGTAAAACAATATAAACAAAATATAGAAAATAAAATCAACTATAATAACAGATAAAAGTATTAACCTATTAATCTTTAAAATGGGCAACAACTGTTTGCTCATTTTATTTTTTACAAATTACCTTTAATTTTTAAGTAGAAATTTTAAATGAAGCATACCAATCAACTTATAAAAGCCTCATCTCCTTATTTGTTACAACATGCACATAACCCTGTTGATTGGTTTTTTTGGAGCGATGATGCTTTTCAAAAAGCAGCAAATGAAAACAAGCCCATTTTAGTTAGTATTGGTTATTCATCTTGTCATTGGTGTCATGTAATGGAAAAAGAAAGTTTTGAAGATGAAACTACTGCTGCATTTATGAATGAACATTTCGTAAATATTAAAATTGATAGGGAAGAAAGACCCGATTTAGACCACATATATATGGATGCAGTTCAAGCAATGACAGGAAGCGGCGGTTGGCCATTGAATGTTTTTTTAACTACCGATTTAAAACCATTTTATGGAGGCACTTATTTTCCTCCAAAAAATGCACATGGAAGAATGAGTTGGTTAGCAACATTAATGCAAATAAGTAGAGCATTTAAAGATAGAAAAGATGAAATTGAAGCACAAGCAGAAAAATTAACTACTTATTTAAAAAGCAGTAGTTCTTTAGGAAAATTACAATCGGTTGATGAAAACGAGATTAATGCTGAAACACTTACAACTATTGCAGAGAATTTAATGGATAAAGCCGATAAGGTTTGGGGTGGTTTTGGTACGGCTCCAAAATTTCCTCAATCGTATGCTATACTTTTTTTACTAAGGCATTATCATTTTACAAAAGATGAAAATTGTTTGGAGCATGCCATATTAAGTTTAGATAAGATGGTTTTAGGAGGAATGTATGATCATATTGGTGGAGGATTTGCACGATACAGTACAGACGAAAAATGGTTTGCTCCACATTTTGAAAAAATGTTGTACGATAATGCTATATTAATTTCAACACTTGCTGAAGCTTATCAAATAACAAAAAAAGAGTTGTATGCTGAAACTATTCATCAAACATTAGAATTTATAATTCGAGAAATGATGAGTAATGAATTTGCATTTTATAGTGCATTAGATGCAGATAGTGAAGGTGAAGAAGGCAAATTTTATACTTGGAGTAAAACTGAAATAGAAACAATACTCACTAAAGATGCTAATTTGTTTTGTGAAATTTTCAATATTACTGAACAAGGAAATTGGGAAGAAACCAATATTATTTATTTAAAAAAATCATTAAATAAAATTGCATTAGAAATAAAAATGGATAAAAAGGAGCTTGAGGTATTTGTAATAAAATGTAAAGCAAAACTGTTAGAACACAGAGAGAAAAGAATACGCCCACTTTTAGATGATAAAACACTTTGCTCTTGGAATGCTTTAATGAATATTGCTTTTACAAAAGCTTTTATTGCAACAGGAAAAGAAGAGTATAGAATTATAGCAGAAAAAAATATAGATTTTCTGTTAAATAAAATG
>JAYVBS010000306.1:0-2241 GCA_043750315.1 Chitinophagaceae bacterium | reverse complement strand
CAGCTCTACGAGTTTTCTTAACTGGTTCAGTAGATTCTGTAGTTGCAGCAGTGATATGTTTACCATAAACTTCGTTAAAGTCTACTAATTCAATCATTGCTTTTTCAGCATTATCACCTGCTCTAATTCCTAATTTAAGAATCCTTGTATATCCACCTGGTCTGCTTGCAATTTTAGGAGCAACAACAGTAAATAATTCTTTTACTGCTTCTTTATTTTGCAAATAACTAAATACTACTCTATGTTGATGACTAATTGATTCTTTAGTATCAGCTTTTTTTGTTTTAGTTAATAATGGTTCAACATAAGTACGTAATGCTTTGGCTTTAGCTAAAGTAGTTACAATACGTTTGTGATTAATTAAAGAGATTGCAAGATTGCTTAATAATGCTTCTCTGTGGGCTTTCTTTCTGCCCAGATTGTTGATTTTGTCTCCGTGACGCATAACATTTAAGTTTTAAAACACTTGCACCGTGTCAGGATTTACAAGTGTTGTGTTTTATTCAAACACGTTTATAAATAAAATTCCAAATACTAATTATCGATATTATCTAACCCCATTTTAATTAAATCCATTCCAAATCCTAAACCTCTTTCGTTTAAAACTTGTTCAATTTCACTCAAAGATTTTTGACCAAAATTTCTGAATTTCATTAAATCTTCTTGTTCATATTGTACTAATTCGCTTAAGCTGTTAATTTTTGCAGCTTTTAAACAATTGAAAGCACGAACTGAAAGATCTAAATCTTCTAAAGGAGTTTTTAATACTTTACGTAATTGTAACACTTGTTCATCAACAACATCTTCTTTCTTATCTTCTTTAGTATCAAAAGTGATGTTTTCGTCTGTGATAATCATTAAATGCTGAATCAAAATACGAGATGCTTGTTTAACAGCATCTTCTGGATGGATTGTACCATCAGTAATAACTTCTAAAATTAATTTCTCGAAGTCTGTTTTTTGTTCAACACGATAGTGTTCAATAGAATATTTTACATTCTTGATAGGAGTGTGTATTGAATCGATAGCGATATAACCAAACATCGTTTCTTTTGGTTTATTTTCTTCACTAGGTACATACCCACGACCACGTGCAATTGTAAGTTCAATTTCTAATTTAGCTGAACTATCCATTGTACAAAGAAGTAATTCTGGATTCATTACAGCAAAACTTTGTGTTTGTTCACCAAGTTTACCTGCAGTTAATTCAGTAATTCCTTTTACAGAAAGATTAATTTTTTCTACATGAACTTCATGTTCAACAGTTTTCTTAAATCTAACTTGTTTTAAATTTAAAATTAGTTCTGTAACGTCTTCAGTAATTCCTTTCATTGTTGCAAATTCGTGGTCTACACCTTCGATTTTTACACCAATAATTGCATAGCCTTCAAGGCTACTTAATAATACTCTTCTTAAAGCATTACCAATTGTTAAACCATAACCTGGTTCTAACGGACGAAACTCAAATAATCCTTCAAAATCATTAGCTTTTTGTAAAACTATTTTGTCGGGTTTTTGGAAGTTTAAAATTGCCATTGTTTATATCCTTTTTTACTTCAATTTGATATGAAGTGATGAATAATTGATTATTATAAAATAGAATTGTTTACATTGTATTATTTAGAATACAACTCTACAATTAATTGTTCTTTAATATTTTCAGGAACATGTTCTCTTTCTGGGTAAGTAATAAAAGTTCCTTGCTTTTCATTTTCATTCCAATCTACCCAACTAAACTTAGGATTTTTACCTTTTACTTTAGCTAGAATAGTAGAACTTTCAACACTCTTTGCTGCATAACCAAGAATATCACCTGGCTTACATGAGTAAGAAGGGATATTACAAACTTCACCATTTACTGTGATGTGTTTGTGACTAACTAATTGTCTTGCTTCTGGTCTGCTAGCAACTAATCCCATTCTAAAAATGGTATTGTCTAATCTAGCTTCAAGTAGTTTGATAAGATTTTCACCTTTAACACCACTCATTTTAGAAGCTTCACCAAAAGTTTTACGGAATTGACGTTCTAAAAGACCATAAGTATATTTAGCCTTTTGTTTTTCACGTAATTGAAGTGCGTATTCACCTAATTGTTTACGTTTTCTTGCAGCACCATGCTGTCCAGGAGGGTTGCTGTTTTTAGTCAACCATTTTCCATTGCCTAAAATAGGCTCTCCGAAAATACGAGAGATTTTGGTCTTAGGACCAGTGTACCTTGCCATAGTTTTTTTTCATTTCGAT
>JAYVBS010000305.1:0-5219 GCA_043750315.1 Chitinophagaceae bacterium | reverse complement strand
CAAAAACAATAGAATTTATTTTAACCGATAAAGAACTCGGATTTTATAATGCTAACGGAACTTTTATTGTTGAACCAGGCGAATTTAATATTATGATTGGTGCTTCATCAAAAGATATAAAACTACAAGAGGTTATTAATATATAAGTTATAAGGTACGATTCTGATTTCAGAAAAATACCATCAGTAAAAATAAATATTTTTAAATCTATTTATTCTAGAACTTTGATTTGTAAGTCTAAATTATAAATCTTATTTAGTGAAAAAAAGTTTAATCATTTCTTTTTTTAAAATTTTCTTTTTTTTTGTTCTGTTTTCTTGTAATTCTAAAGAGAAAAAAGAAGATAAACAAATAACAAAAAAACCTCCATTAAAAGTTGATGCATTTATTGTTGTGGCTAAGTCTTTAAGTCAAGAAATAGAAGTTCCAGGCAGTTTAATTCCTTTTGAAGAAACGGATATACATCCTGAAATCTCTGGGCGAGTTGTTGAAATTTTATTTAAAGAAGGCACTGTAATTTCTAAAGGTGCAATTTTGGTAAAACTGTTTGATGCCGATTTAATGGCTCAACAACATAAACTCAACATACAACTTCAAGTAGCAGAGCAAACACTTAGTAGGTATGAAGCTTTGTTGAAAATAAATGGTGTTAGTCAACAAGAATACGATCAATACAAATTAATTGTAAATAGCCTTCAAGCAGATAAGCAGATTTTACAAACCAATTTAGCAAAAACTAGAATTCGTGCACCTTACAATGGGAATGTTGGTTTAAGAAATATAAGTTTAGGAGCATACATCAATCCTCAAACCATCATTACAACTATTCGCCAAGTGAATCAATTAAAATTAGATTTTACTGTTGCTGAAAAATATAGTTCACTAATAAAAGTTGGTTCAACTGTTAAGTTCTCAATTGAAAATGAGAGTGAAAATTATACAGCTAAAATTATTGCGTTAGAAAATAATATTGCTTTAGACTCTAGAAGCTTAAGAATAAAAGCAAAAGTGAATCATACTAGTTCAAAATTAATTGCAGGTGCTTTTGTAAAAGTGAAATGTAATTTAGGTAATAATAATGCAGCACTCATGATTCCATCTCAAGCAGTAGTACCTAAAGCAAGAAATAAGCAAGTTTTTGTTTACAAAAAAGGTGAGGCAAAAGTTGAAGTTGTAAAAACTGGTGTTAGAGATTCCTCAATGATCGAAATTATTTCAGGGTTACAAGTTGGGGATACTATTTTAACAACAGGTTTATTATCAATTAAACCAGGTTCTCCAGTTAAATTGAATAAAATCAAAAACTAAAAACAACAGCGTGAATATTTCTGAAATTAGTTTGCGTAGGCCAGTAATGGCAATTGTTTTAAGCATTATTATCATTTTGTTTGGAATGATTGGATTTAGTTTTTTAGGAGTAAGAGATTTTCCAGCAATTGATCCACCAAATGTTAGTGTACGAACATCTTATCCAGGAGCAAATTCAGACATTATTGAATCTCAAATTACTGAACCTTTAGAAAAAGCTATAAATGGTATTGCTGGAGTAAAAAATATTACTTCATCAAGTAGTTCTGGTAGTAGTAATATTAATGTTGAATTTGAATTAGGTGAAGATTTAGAAGCTGCTGCCAATGATGTTAGAGACAAAGTTTCTCAAGCCATTCGTTCCTTACCTTCTGATTTAGATGCACCACCAGTTGTTTCAAAAGCTGATGCAAGCTCTGATCCAATAATTGCAATGACTGTTCAAAGTAATATTCGAAATCAATTAGAGATTACTGAATTTGCCAATAATAATTTATTAGAAAGATTACAAACTATTTCTGGAGTAAGTAGTATAACTATTTGGGGAGAGAAACGTTATGCCATGCGTATTTGGTTTAATATTTCAAACCTTAGTGCATATGGTTTAACTTTTTCAGATATTCAATCTGCATTATTACGCGAAAATGTAGAACTACCTGCTGGAAAAATTTCAGGTAATGCAACTGAACTTTCTGTAAGAACGTTTGGTAAAATAAATACTGAAGAAGAATTTGAAAATGTAATCATCAAAAATTTAAATGGTACCAACATTAAATTAAAAGATGTTGCCGATGTTATACTCGGACCAGAAAATGATGAATCTGTCTTAAAAGAAAGTGGAATACCCATGATTGCTTTAGCAATTATTCCTCAACCAGGTTCAAATTATGTTGCTATTTCTGATGAATTTTATAAACGCCTCGACCAAATAAAAAAAGAAGTTCCTGAAGATATTAAACTTCAAATTGCACTAGATCAAACTAAGTTCATTAAAAAATCCATCTCAGAAGTAAAAGAAACTTTAGTCATTTCTTTGGTATTGGTTATTCTTATTATCTATTTATTTTTTAGAGATTGGTTAATTGCATTTAGGCCATTAATTGATATTCCTGTTTCCTTAATCGGTGCATTTTTCATTATGTATTTATTTGGATTCACTATAAATGTTTTAACCCTTCTTGCAATTGTTTTAGCTACAGGATTAGTAGTAGATGATGGCATTGTGGTTACAGAAAATATTTATAAAAAAATGGAAGCTGGAGTAAACAAATGGAGGGCTGCCAGTGAAGGATCAAAAGAAATTTATTTTGCGGTAATCTCAACTTCTATAACTCTAGCTATTGTTTTTCTTCCAGTAATTTTCTTGCAAGGATTTGTAGGTAGATTATTTAGAGAATTTGGAATTGTTGTTGCTGGTGCTGTTTTAATTTCTGCTTTAGTTTCTTTAACCTTAACACCAGTTTTGAATGTTAAGATGACTAAGAAAAAACCAAAACATTCAAAGTTTTACATAATTACCGAACCCTTTTTTAAAGGCATGGAAAATGGGTATAGAAAATTGTTAAATGGATTCATGAGGTTTCGTGGAGCTGCTATTGTAATTATTTTAGCTTGTTTTGCCATAATTTATTTAATAGGAAAAGATATGCAATCTGAGTTGGCACCTATGGAAGATAGAAGTCAATTTAGAGTATCTGTAACTGCACCAGAAGGCACTGCTTATGATTATATGGATAATTATATGGATAAGCTTTCAAATTTTTTAATTGACTCTGTTCCTGAAAAAGAAATTGTAATTTCTATAACAGCACCAGGTTTTACAGGGTCAGGTGCAGTAAATACAGGCTTTTTAAGAACTACTTTAGTTCCACCAAGTGAAAGAAAAAGAAGTCAGCAAGAAATTGTTGATATGGTAAATAAAAACATTTCAAAGTTTACAGAAGGCAAAGCAGTTACTATTCAAGAACAAACAATTTCAGTAAATAGAAGAGGAGGGCAACCCGTGCAGTTTGTACTTCAAAATGTAAATTTCGAAAAAATAAAAGAAGTGCTTCCTAAATTTTTGGAAGCTGCAAATAGCAGTGATGTTTTAATGAATGCTGATGTTGATTTAAAATTTAATAAGCCTGAGTTAAGAATAATTATCGATCGTTTAAAAGCAAGTGCATTAGGAGTAAGCATTCAAAATGTATCTGAAGCTTTGCAATTGGCATTAAGTAATAGACGAGTTGGATTTTTTACAAAAAATGGGAAACAATATGTTGTAATGGCTCAAGTAACTAGAGACGATAGGGATGAACCTTCTGACTTGAAAAATATTTATGTAAAAAATAATAAAGGAATTGCAGTTTCCTTAGATAACCTAGTAAGTTTTGAAGAAGATAATACGCCACCAACTATTTATCATTTCAACAGATATAAATCTGCAACAATTTCTGCAGGATTAGCTTCAGGAAAAACAGTTGGAGATGGTATTAAAGAGATGCAAAAAATATCAAAACAATTACTCGATGAAACTTTTTCTACTTCATTAAGTGGAACATCAAGAGATTTTGCTGAAAGTGGCAGTAATACCAACTTTGCATTTTTATTAGCATTAATATTAATATTTTTAGTTCTTTCAGCTCAGTTCGAAAGTTTTATTGACCCTATAATTATTATGATAACAGTGCCTTTAGCTATTGCAGGTGCTTTACTTTCTTTACAATTATTCGGACAGACATTAAATATTTTTTCTCAAATAGGAATGATTATGTTAATTGGTTTAGTAACCAAAAATGGAATTTTAATTGTTGAATTTGCAAATCAAAAACAAATTAAAGGTTTAACAAAAACGCTTGCAGTTACAGAAGCTGCTGTTGCTAGGTTTAGACCAATTTTAATGACAAGTTTGGCTATGGCTTTAGGTGCTTTGCCATTGGCTTTATCTTTAGGCGATGCATCTACAAGTAGAATCCCATTGGGTATTGTAATAGTTGGGGGCATTATGTTTTCTCTCATCTTAACTTTATTTGTAATTCCAGCTATGTATTCTTTTTTACCATCAAAGAAAAAAGTTAGTGAAATGGATTTATTTGTGAACGATACAACCCTTGTGAATTAATATGAATAAGAAATTAATTTATATATTTTATTTTTTATTTGTTCAACAAACAAATGTTATAGCACAACAAATGTTAACTGTTGAACAAGCTATTGCTACTGCTTTAGAAAATAATTATAGTATTCAATTATTAAAAAATGATTCAAGTTCGTTTGCTCTTGATAATCGTTATGCTAAAACTGCTTTTTTGCCTAGATTGAATGCTACTAGCAACTTACAATTTAATAATAATGATCAATCCCAAACATTTCTAGATGGTACAAAAAGAGAAAGGGATGATGTAAAATCGAACAATATTAATGCAACAGTACAATTAAGCTGGACCTTATTTGATGGGTTAAAAATGTTTGCTACAAAAGAAAAACTTGCAGAGTTTGTACAATTAGGTTCTTTGAATATTCGAAATCAAATTGTAAATACTATAGCTGCTGTTACCAATAATTATTACAATATTGTTCGTCAAAAGCAATTACTAAAAGCAATTGAAGAGCAAATGAGTGTGAATGAAGAAAGATTGAAAATAGCTGAAAAAAAATTATCAGTTGGGCTAGGAGCCAAGCCAGAATTATTACAAGCCAAAGTAGATTTGAATGCACAAAAGGCTGCACGAATGAAACAGCTTACTTTAATTGAACAATTAAAAGAACAATTAAACCAATTAATGAATGTTAAGTTATCATCTGTTTATGATGTTGATGATGAAATTGGGTTTAAACCAAATATTATTTTAACCGAAATAATGTCTGTTGCTCAAAATGAAAATCCATCTTTATTAGCCATTAAAAAAAATTTGGAAATTGGAAAACTC
>JAYVBS010000304.1:0-2242 GCA_043750315.1 Chitinophagaceae bacterium | reverse complement strand
TGGTAATAAAATGTTTCATGTTTTTGCAAGCACCATATTTCATTTCTCCCATTGCTGCTGCATTAGCATCATTGGTAAGTTTTGTTTTTAATTTAAACTTCTGCTTTAGAATATCAGCAATAGGAATAATGCCTTTCCATTTTAAATTTGGTGCATACTCAATTGTTCCAGTGTAAATATTTCCATTAGGTGCACCAACCCCTATACCAACAAAATGCTTAATACCACCAACTTTTTTAATCATTGGGATTAATTTTTGGTACAGATCATCTATAAAATTTTCAACAACTTCATGTTGATTGCTTGGTATTCTATCTTGTGCAATAATTTCTCCTTTAGAATTAACTATACCAAATTTTGTAGTAGTACCACCAATATCAATTCCTATTGCAAATTTTTGTGAGTTCAAAATATTATTCATTCTAAAATTATTTAATGACCAGAAACTGCTGATACTTCAGCATCATAATCAATACCCTGATCTTTTAGAACACTTTTTACTTTTATAGCAAAGAAAACCAGATAAGCAAAACAAAATACAGGAATGATATATGAATAATGAATACCATAACCAGCAGTTTCAGGATGAGATGCTTGTAAATAATCTGATAGTTTTCCTTGTAATGGAGGAATAATTCCACCTCCTAATATCATCATAATTAAAAATGCAGAACCTTGTGTGGTGTATTTTCCTAATCCTGCTATTGACAATGAAAAAATACAAGGCCACATAATTGAACAGCATAAGCCACCACTTAAAAATGCATAAGTAGCAATGGTGCCAGTAGTCATTAATCCTATTATCATAGCAACTACACCTAAAAAGCTAAATACAAACAAAGTCTTTGCTGGTTTATCTTTTGTAATATAAAATGCTGCAATTTGTATTAATACACAAATCACATAATAATATAAAGGCGTCATATCGTATTGAGATATAGTATTAACAGCTAAGATTACACCAAATGCTAGTAATGGAACCACAAATGTTAGTAATTGTTTGGTAGTACTTTTAAATTCAAAAGCACTAATAGCACCCGTCCATCTTCCAATCATTAAACTACCCCAATACATCGAAATAAAAGGAGCAATTTGTGATGACTGAAATTCACCGAAATCTTTTTGTTTTAATAACTCACTCAAATTACTACCAATAGTAACCTCAACACCTACATAACAAAAAATTGCTAACATGCCTAATACCAATTGAGGGTACTGCATAGCACCCCAACCTTCAGATTTTTTTTGAGCAGTTTTATTTGCAAATAATAAACCACCAACAACAATTACAAGAGCACCAATTAACCATTTCATTCTATAAACTTCTAAAGCATATTTTTCTGCTTCAGACATATCAGAAGGAATATTTTTATAACTACTGAAAATTGGAACATACATAATGATTAATAAACCTGTAAGTATTAGTAAAAAATACAATGCTTTATTTGCTTGTTCATTTTTTTCTTCATTAATTCCAGCAGGTACTTTTTTTGAGAAGTAAAACATTGCTGCAGCTGCAATAAATAATATTCCAACACAAGAGTATAATATGATTACTTTACTTAAACTAAGGGCTGCAATTTGTTCATCAGTAATTGCAGCAGCACTTCCAAATAAGGCCAGAGCAACAACTATTGGTCCAATCATAGTACCAAAACTATTTACACCTCCACCTAAGTTTACTCTACTTGTTCCAGTTGATGGGTCACCTAAAGAAATGGCAAATGGTTGTGCAGCGGTTTGTTGTAAACTAAAACCTAGTGCTACTATAAATAAACCAGCAAGCATGCCTGTAAAAGTGTCAGCATTAACAGCAATAATCATTGCTATTGCACCTAAGGCAGAAAATAATAATCCATACACTATACTTTTTTTAAACCCCCATTTACCAACTAAATCTTTTCCACCAAAAGCACCATAGGCAAATAATACCAATGCTCCAATGTAATAAGCAAAGTAAAAAGCAAAGTCAATTAGCTGACTCTGAAATTGATCTAAACTAAATTTATGCTTGCAAAAAGGGATAAATACATTATTGCCAGCAGCAATAAATCCCCAAAAAAAGAAAACTAAAATTAAAGTAGTAAGGGCTCCAGTATTTGTAGGTTGTTTAGCAGATACATTCATTTTGTTGTTGGTATTTTTATATTAGGCTTTGAAAATAATATGTATTTACAACATATCAAACAAAAATTATTAAACACTTTAATTATCTTCTTTAAAATGCTTTATAACAAAGCAA
>JAYVBS010000303.1:0-5261 GCA_043750315.1 Chitinophagaceae bacterium | reverse complement strand
GTAACTGTACCAGTTTTAGGGTTTGGCATTAAGTTTCTTGGCCCTAATACTTTACCTAATTTACCAATTTTTGGCATAACAGAAGGCGTAGCAACAATTACATCAATATCTACCCAACCAGCTTCAATTTTAGTAATAAATTCATCTAATCCAACATAATCTGCACCTGCAGCTTTTGCATCAGCTTCTTTATCTGGAGTACATAAAACTAAAACTCTTTTTGTTTTACCAGTACCATGAGGTAAGGTTACAGTACCACGAACTTGTTGGTCTGCTTTTTTAGGATCAACTCCTAATCTTATATGTAAATCAACTGAGCTATCAAATTTTGTACAGTTGATTTCTTTTACTAATGTTGATGCATCTTTCAATGAGTAAGATTTATTCTTATCCACCTTAGATTCTGCAACTTTTCTTTTCTTTGTTAAAGACATTGTTATAAATTTTTAAGGTGAATAATTAATTTTCCCATGGTGCAGCACCATTTATGGTTAAACCTAGGCTTCTTGCTGTACCAGCAACCATTTTCATGGCACTTTCTTTAGTAAAGCAATTTAAGTCAGGCATTTTGTCTTCAGCAATTGCCTCAATTTGTGCCCATGTTACTTTACCATTTTTTACACGGTTACTTTCTTTACTACCTTTTTGAATTTTTGCAGCTTCCATTAATTGAATTGCTGCTGGAGCGGTTTTGATGATAAAGTCGAAAGACTTATCAGAATACACAGTAATTAAAACGGGTACAACTTTACCCATTTTATCTTGTGTTCTTGCATTAAATTGCTTGCAAAACTCCATAATGTTAACACCCTTAGAACCCAATGCAGGGCCCACGGGAGGTGCAGGATTAGCCTGACCACCTTTAACCTGAAGCTTTACATAGCCTGAGATTTCTTTTGCCATTTTAATGATTTAATTGGTTATAGCGTTACAATTAAGTAACTCCCAAGTTCCATCTTTTTTCTAAAAAGAACTATTTTTTTGGGATTGCAAAAGTATGGTTCTTGATTGAAACAGCAAAATCTTATAAAAATAATTTTGTATTTTTATTCTTGAAAATAGAAAAATGCAATCTACAGATTCAATTTTATTAATTAAACCAAGTTGTTTTCAATTTAATACAGAAACTGAAAGTTCGAACTTATTTCAAGAGCAATTACTTGAATCTAAAGAAGGTATAATGCAAAAAGCTATTGAAGAATTTAACCAACTTGCACAACTATTAGAACATAATGGTATTGATGTAACAATTATTGAAGATTCAAAAGAACCTCAAAAACCCGATGCAGTTTTTCCGAATAACTGGATTTCTTTTCATGATAATGGAAAAATTATCCTTTATCCAATGTTGGCTGAGAATAGAAGAGTTGAAAGAAGACAAGAAATTATTGAACAATTATCTCAAAAATTCATCATCAACCAAACCATTGATTTTAGTTATTATGAACAAGAATCGAAATTTTTAGAAGGAACAGGTAGTGTTATTTTAGATAGAAAAAATAAAAAAGCTTATGCTTGTTTGTCTCCTAGAACAAATAGAGAATTACTTTTTAAACTCTGTGAAGAATTAGATTACTTGCCTATTTTCTTTTACTCATTTGATGAAGGTGGAAATGAAATTTATCATACCAATGTTATGATGTGTTTAGGAACTCATTTTGCTGTGGTTTGTTTATCATCAATTCAAAACGAAAAAGATAAAAAGGATTTAATTTATGAAATTGAAAAAAGCAATAAAGAAATTATTGACATTGATTTTAACCAAGTAAAATGTTTTGCTGGTAATATGTTGGAGCTAAAAAATAAAAAAGGTAATTCTATTATTGTTCTTTCTCAATCTGCTTATTCTAGTTTAAATCAAAATCAAATTTCAAGACTCCAAAAACATGGTAAATTATTACCCTTGCTTGTAAATACTATTGAAAAAATTGGAGGAGGTAGTGTAAGATGTATGATTGCTGAAATATTTTTACCCAAAAAATTAACTAATTAGTTTTCTTTGTTTAAACGATTTTAAAATGAATATAAGACGAGCAGAATTAAAGGATGCTGAATTATTAAGTGCTTTAGCTTCTAAAACATTTTCTGACACATTTGTTGGAACATGTACTGATAAAGACATGGAGGATTTTTTGTATGAATATTACAATATTGATCAAGTAAAAGCTGAATTAAAAGTTGAAAACGATTTTTTTTACTTTGCTGAAGTAGATGGGGTTGTTGTTGGATATATTAGATTTAAAGAAGATTATTCCAATTTTGAGAAAATGAAACAATGGAAGTCGCTTGAGTTAAAACGGTTATACATTTTAAAGGAGTTTCATGGCAAAGGTGTTGCACAAGCTTTAATAGATTTTTATTTTGAATTTGCAATTAAAAATAATTATGAGATGGCTTGGTTGGGGGTTTGGGAATTTAATTTCAGAGCACAAAAATTTTATCAAAAAAATGGGTTTGAAGATTCTGGAATTAAACACCTTTTTCCAATTGGTTCAACACCACAATTTGATATTTGGTATTTGAAATTTTTAAAAAATTTAAAAAATTCAAAAAATACACTTTAATAATTATTTATTGTATTGAACTAAATTTTGTATAGCTATGTTTAAAAATTTTAATAGAAGAGCGAAAGTTGAAAATGAAACTGGTCTAGGTACCAATAGTAATTTAAGTGCTGGTCGTTTTTTTAAAAAAGATGGTTCTCCAAATATTGAAATCAGCGGTTCAAGTTTTTGGAATGATATTAATTGGTTTCATTCTTTACTTAACATGTCGAGATGGAAATTTGTATTGCTCATTTTCATTTTTTTCTTTTCGATAAACATACTTTTTGCATTTATTTATTTATTTATTGGTGTAGAACATTTAGGTGGATTAGTTGCGATTACTCCTTTAGAAAAATTTGGTGAAGCTTTCTTTTTTTCTGCACAAACATTTACAACAGTTGGATATGGAAGAATTAATCCCATTGGATTTTGGGCAAGTACTACTGCTGCAATTGAAGCACTTTTAGGATTATTAAGTTTTGCTTTGGTAACAGGTTTATTGTATGGAAGATTTGCAAGGCCTAAAGCGTATATTCATTACAGTAAAAATGCATTATTTGCACCTTATAAAGATAGTGTAGCTTTAATGTTTAGAATGGTGCCTTTTACAAAAAACTATCTTGTAAATGTTGAAACCAAAGTTACTATTGCCATGAAAATTATGGAAGATGATGTACTTAAAAATAAATTTTATAATGCAGAATTAGAATTGGCAAAAGCAAATACTATGGCTACGAATTGGACTATAGTTCACCATATTAATGAAGAAAGTCCTTTATTTAATTTTTCAAAAGAGGATATTGAAAATGCAGCTGTTGAAATTTTAATTTTTGTTCAAGGATTTGATGAAAGTTTTTCAAATATTGTGATATCTAGAAGCTCTTATACATCAAATGAATTTATCTATGGTGCAAAATTTAAACCCATGTATGGGCCCAATGAAGAAGGTACAACTACCATTTTGCATTTAGATAAATTGAATGATTTTGAAAATGCATTTATCAATATAAATTTTTAATGTTTACAACTTTAATTGGTACAGATTTACAAAAGGCAATTGCTTTATTGAATGCTAATGAAGTAGTTGCTATACCCACAGAAACTGTTTATGGGTTAGCAGCTAATGCATTGAGTGAAGAGGCTGTTGTTAAAATATTTGAGGCAAAGCAAAGGCCTTTTTTCAATCCATTAATTATTCATGTTAGTTCAATTAATGAAATTAATTTATATGCCGAAATTGATGATTTGAGTTTACAATTGGCTAAACAGTTTATGCCTGGACCTTTAACTTTATTATTACCAAAAAAAGAGATAGTTCCAGATTTAGTTACAGCTGGATCAACTAAAGTTGCAATTAGGGTTCCTAAGCATGAGTTAACATTAAATCTTTTGCAACAATTAAATTTTCCAATAGCTGCACCAAGTGCAAACCCATTTGGATATGTGAGTCCTGTAACTGCTCAACATGTTTATGATGGATTACATAGCAAAATACCATACATCTTAGATGGAGGAAATTGTAATGTTGGATTAGAGTCAACAATTGTTGAAGTAGAAAATGGTAAAATAATTTTACATAGAGTTGGTGGATTATCGATTGAAGAAATTGAAAGTTTTACCGAAAAGAAACTAAGTAAAAACAAAATACAAAATAAACCTCAAACTTCAGGTCAGCTAACAAGCCATTATGCTACTTCAATTGATTTAATACAGGGCAATATTGATGAATTATTGCAAATTCACCAACACAAAAAAGTAGCCATCATTTCATTCAAAAAAAAGTATGTTCAATTTAAAGAATCAGATCAATATATACTTTCTAAAGAAGGTGATTTAAACAAAGCTGCACAACAATTGTTTAAAGTAATGAGAAAATTGGATGATGAAAAGTATGATCTTATTTTAGCAGAAATATTTCCAAACGAAGGACTTGGTTTTGCAATTAATGATAGATTGCATAGGGCTCAAGTTTCACAAAAAAGTTAAGATTTATCTTATTACAGTTTCAAGAGTTTTTTAAGTGTTTACATTTGCATTAAAATAATTTATGGATTGGATTGGTTACTTAGCTTCAGCATTTCTGGCCTTTTCCTTAATTGTAACAAATAGTTTTAAATTTCGGGTCTTTAATACCCTCGGTTGTTTAACTTTTATAATTTATGGTGCTTTCATTAATGCATTTCCTGTAATTCTTGCCAATAGTATTTTATTAGTAATTAATGCTTATCAACTTTGGAAACTTACTGGAATAGAAGAACAATTTTTGTTTGTGCCCATTTTACCAGAAAATAGAATTGTTCAAAAGTTTTTGAATTATTATTCAAACGACATAAAAAACTATTTCCCTGATTTTTCTTTCAATAAAATTGTTTCTAATCAAATTAGTTATGTAGTACTTAGAGACATTGCCATTGCTAATATATTTGTTGCAGAAGTACAAGAAAATGGCAATGCAATTATGAAAGTAAATTATACGGTTCCACAATATCGAGACTTTAAAGTAACCAAATTTATCATTGAAAAAGAAACTCATACACTACTAAAGCATGGCATTGAAAAATTAGTGTATGAATCTGTTTTTAATACATCTCATTTACAATTTTTAAAAGTAATGGGTTTTACTGAAGAGTTGATTGATGGAAAAACATGTTGGATAAAAAATATTAGTTAATGAAACAATTTTTGGCAATAATTATTTTGATGACCACTTTTTCT
>JAYVBS010000302.1:0-12197 GCA_043750315.1 Chitinophagaceae bacterium | reverse complement strand
TTGCAATTTATCATTCAAAATTTAATTCTAACGAAAGAGTTGAAATTTGGAACAAAGTAAAAACTGGTGAAACAAAAGTTATACTCGGTGCAAGAAGTAGTATTTTTCTTCCTTTCAATAATTTAAAACTGATTATTGTTGATGAAGAACACGACTCCAGTTACAAGCAACAAGATCCTGCACCAAGATACAATGCAAGAGATGTTGCCATTTATTATGCTTCATTACTAAAAGCAAAAGTTTTATTAGGCAGTGCTACGCCAAGTATTGAATCTTATTACAATTGTTTACAAAAAAAATATTCTTTAGTTGAACTAAATGAAAGATTTGGTTTTGGTAATTTGCCGACCATTGAAATTGTAGATTTAAAAAAAGTTGAAACTAAAGAAAAAGGCAAAATACCATTATCACCTCAACTCATTAAAGCATTACAAGAAACAATCGACCAAAAAAAACAAGCCATTCTTTTTCAAAATAGAAGAGGCTATTCACCTTATATTATTTGCAAAACTTGTGGTTGGATTCCACAATGCAATCATTGTGATGTTACCTTAGCCTATCATAAATCAAAGAATAAATTAAGTTGTCATTATTGTGGTAGCACTTACCCCATTATTAATACTTGTATTGCATGTGGCAATCATGAATTTGTTTTCAAAAATTTTGGCACAGAAAAATTAGAAGAATTGGTTGCCGAAAATTTTCCAAATGCTAAAATTGCAAGAATGGATTGGGATACTGTTAGAGGTAAAAATGAACACGATAATTTAATTAAACTGTTTGAACAAGGAAGAGTAGATGTATTGGTTGGAACCCAAATGGTGGTTAAAGGATTAGACTTTGAAAATGTAAATTTAGTTGGAATTGTAGATGCTGATGGCATTTTAAATTTTACTGATTTTAGAGTAAATGAAAGGGCATTTCAACTGATGGAACAAGTGAGTGGTAGAGCTGGAAGAAAGGATGGTAATGCCAAAGTTTTGGTTCAAGTAACTAACACTTCTCATCCAGTTTTGAATTTTGTTCAAACACACGACTTTAAAAAAATGTTTCAATATGAATTAGAAACAAGAAAAACTTATCAATATCCACCATTTTTTAGAATCATCAACATCACCTTAAAACATAAAAAAATTAATGTTGCTGAAGAAGCTGCAAATATTATGTTGAAGGGTTTACAAACCAATTTCAAACAGTTTATTAATGGACCAGCACAACCTCCAGTAGATAGAGTTAGAAATCAATATTTATGGGATTTACAAATTAAACTTCCAAAAGATAAGAATTGGATTGATCAATGCAAAAGAGAAATTCAACAACAAATTGCCATTATTCAAAATCATGCAGATTACAAAAGAGTTACTGTAGTTATAGATGTTGATCCTATGTAAAAATTAATCAGCCTTTTTTTCTGAAGTTTTTATCGTTTTAAACAATTCTTCCATTTTAAAAACATAGTCTAATGTATCATCAATATAATAATGAATTACAGGCATTCTGCGTAATTGTTTACCAACTTTTGTAGTAAGTACTTTTTTAATTTCCCAAGCTTTACTTTCAATTTGTTTTAGTGTTGCAGCTCCATCTTCAATCTGAAACAGACTTAAATATATTCTAGCTTCTAATAAATCTGGAGTTACTTTAATAGATGAGATAGATACCATGCCTCCATTCATCATATTCAAACCAAGTTTTGTAAAAATGCTGTTCATTTCTTCTAATAAAACAGCAGCAACTTGCTTTTGTCTTTTTCCTTCTTCCATAATATCTGTATTGGTAGCAAAAATAACTACTTTTGCATGTTCAAACTAAAATAGTAGTTATTCAATAAAATTATGTCGAAGCAAAATATTAGAACCCTTTCACTTTCAAAGATAGAAAATTACTTCACTCAACAAAAACAACCCAAATACAGAGCAAAACAGTTGTATGAATGGTTATGGCAAAAGCATGCAACTAGTTTTGATGCTATGACTAATATTGGTAAAGAATTAAAATATCTTTTAAAAAACGATTTTGAGTTATTACCATTAATAATAGATGCCACCCAATTTAGTGAAGATGGAACAATAAAAAGCAGATTTAAAACTCACGATGATTATTTAATTGAAGGTGTCCTTATTCCAACACAAGAAAGAAAAACTGCATGTGTATCATCACAAGTAGGTTGTAGTTTAAGTTGCAAGTTTTGTGCTACAGGTAAAATGGATAGAAAAAGAAATTTAACTTTCGATGAGATTTATGACCAAGTGGCTTTAATTAATCAACAAAGTATTTCATCTTTCAATCAAAAGCTTACTAATATTGTTTTTATGGGTATGGGTGAACCTTTAATGAATTATGAAGGCGTTTTAAAATCAATTGAAAGAATTACAGCCAATGATGGATTAGCAATGAGCCCAAGACGAATAACTGTTTCTACAGCTGGAGTTGCAAAACAAATAAGAATGTTAGGGGATGATCAAGTGAAGTTTAAGTTAGCACTTTCATTACATGCAGCAAATGATAAAAAGCGTAATGAGATTATGCCGATTAATGAAAGCAACAATATAAAATCACTTGTTGAAGCTTTAAATCATTATTACAAACAAACTAGCAATAAAGTAACTTTTGAATATATTTTGTTTAAGAACTTTAATGATTCATTGAAAGATGCTGATGAATTAGTTAAGTTATATAGACAAGTGCCAACAGATTTAGTGAACATAATAGAATACAACCCTATTGAAGGTTTTGATTTTGTAAAAGCCGATGAAGATGTTACTGAACAATTCATGACTTATTTAGAAAAAAATAGAGTAAATTCTAGATTAAGAAAAAGTAGAGGAAAGGATATAGATGCAGCATGTGGACAGCTAGCAAACAAAGGCTAAAATATTATTGGATTTACAAATTCAATTTGTTTATTCTTTTTTTCAAACGGACTATTATCAAAATCTTTTTTATACGAAATACCAATTCCTTGTCTGTTTCTTCTTCCTAAAGAACTTCCACTAATATCTAAACTATTTTTACTAAACACCAATAACACCAAATTTTTGTCATTAGTTAAACTCCATTCAACGTTCCAATCTGGTAACCATTGAAAGTTTCCACTTTGTGCAGATGAACGCAAATTAATATCAAAGTCGCTACCAAAAGTGAATCTAACTTTATCGCTGAAAAAACTTTTTCCTATTTTAAATTTAAGATTATATCGATCAAATTGAGATGAAGTTGCATTTATATTTCCTTGAGAAAATAAATCGTTACTGCTATAAACATTCGATGAAAGATCGAAAGCTAGGCTGTTATCATTTGTAATTTTATATAACAAGTTAGTAAAGCTTTTATTAATTTGTTTAGTAAGAATAGCTGAAATACTGTTTACACCAATTGATGTGAAATTTGTTTGTTCAACACTTGCATCTCCATAAGGAGCAAATGAATTAAAAACAATTAAATAAGTAACTTGTTTCAACATTTCGTTTTCATCACTTTCAATTTTTCTTCTAAATCTATCAAAAACATCATCATTTTTAATAGGGCTATTTGGGGGAAAATCGAATCTGAATTTGATGTCTGGTTGCATGAGTTTACCAGTTAAAGTAGCAATTACATAAACATCATCTCTATAATTTTTACTAGCATTTCCAAAAGAAGCTTGAGTACTTCCAATTAACTCTTTTATGCTGATATTTTTGGCTTCAAACATTGCGTCAATATGAACATTGGCATCATATGGACTACCATTCCACTCAATAAAATTATTATCTCCTTTTTTTAAAACAAATGGCTTACGAATGAAAGATTGAAAATTAAAATCGTAACTACCTTCTTCAATATTGTACTTTCCTCTTATATCTAAATCTTCATTTGTGCCTACATTAATTTTTATTCTTCCGTTTCCTCTAGCTTTAATTACATCTCCAGTAACTTCATCCAAAATGATATCAAAATCAACTTTATTATTGGCTATTAAATCTAAATCAACACTAATATTAAAATTGCTTTGTTTTTTAACCTCAGCCATCTCCACACCAATTGGTTTAAATACAATAAAACTTGCTTCACTTGTTTCTCTACTATTTGAATTTGGAATTGTAAAATGAGAAGCTTCATTTACCTCACTTGTAATGGTCATCTTACAATTATTTTCTGGACCTTTAAACGCTAGTGTTGCTTTTCCTATAGCATTGCCATAAAACATATTATTGTCAGAAAATTTTGTATTAATGAGTAATAGTTTATTGGTAGATAAGTCAAAGTCGAAAGCTAGTTTTTTGAACTGCTTTTCATATAATTTACCTCTAACAGTGCCGATATTATTTAAGCTATCTTTAATGTTGAATTCACCAAAATTTATTCCATCACTTTCAAAAGAAATTAATGCTGAATCAATAGTATATTTTACTTGTGTATAATTTATTTTTAAGCTTGCTTTTGAAAGCATAACTCTACCTGCAAAATCTAAAGCATTTGGTTTTCCAGAAATATTTAAACTGCCAGTTGCAAATCCTTTTAAATTAGAAAAAACATCGTTTCCAACAAGTTTTTGAACTAAATCAATTCTTGAATTGTTTAAGTTTAAGACAGTGCTAATAGGGTTTACAGCGTTATAATTAACATCTATCAACCCATCTAAACTAAAATTGTAATCTGTATTTGGAGAATTTATATTAGCACTTACAATTCCAGTTTTACTGTTATAATTAGATTTAATAAAGGCAACACCAATTGAATCTGAATCTAATCTAAATTGGTCAATTTTTAAATTAGCAAATGCGTTGAATTTTCCAAAAATATCATCAACATGAATATTGCCATTCGTAATGCCTTCCATCTTAAAATCTTTTAAGAAAAGAGAAGTTAAATCACCAGCAACAACATTTTTAAAATTAATATCCAAACTGCTAGTATTGTTCCCTTCAACTGGAGAAGTTTCAATTGAAATTTCTTGAAAACCTTGCAAGAAGCGAACTTTTTTGGCTTCAGTTAAATTTTTAGTCAAGTTAATTTCTCCTTCTTTATCTAAATTCCATTTTTTGTCATTCAACACAAATGATGATGGATTGAATTTTATTTTAACTCCTTGAGTTGAGGTTTCAACAAGTGCATTAAGGTCAGCATCATTAAGAGTATTACTTGCACTTGTTTTTAAAGAAACTTTAGAAAAATCATTATGAGATGCAATTAAAATTTTAGTATTAGGAAAGTCTAAACTATCACTAACTTTAAAATTGTTCATGATTCCTGTTAAAGTTAAAGTATCAATATTTCCTATTCCATTTATAGAAACACCAGTGGCCTCAAAATTTTTATACCTAGCATATGGCATTAATAAATCTATATTAAACTTGTTTTCCTTTGTATCAATGATTCCAGTTAAATGAGTATCATTAAATCCTTTAATTTTTTTATCAAACAATTGTAAATAGGGTTCTACAAAACGTGTTGCAAGATCGAAATTGAATTTTTGATTCTTGATTATTGCTGTTGGTGCTGCAATAAAAGAGGGATAATATTTGTGCAAGAAAGATTGAAAAGCATTTGGCAAATCTAAAATTTTAAAATCGCCATAAACATTTGCAGAGAATTCATTAGATCCTAAATGCAAATATTTTGTTGCACTATAATAATCTGAAAAAAGATTTAAAGAGTCGAATTTAATTTCTGTATTCTTATTACTAATTGCTGCATTTAAGAATTTAGCAGATCCTTTAAAATTATCAATATTGGTACCAGTGAAATTAATATCCAATAAACCTATTAAACTTAAATCGTCTTTAGAGAAATTTAGGGCTTTTAAGTTTGATTTTTTTAAATCTGCCAAAATATTAAACTGTGGTAAGGCACCAGAAAAATTAGCTTCGGCATTTCCAATAAGATCAAAATTTTTATCTTCAATCTTTAGCTCCCCACTAAAATATTTATTCTGAAAAGTACCATTTGTAGTTACATTTTTATAAGCATAACCATTATACTGAAATGAATTGAAAAACCCGTCTAGCTTGGTTTTAAGCTTATTTATATTAAAACTATAACCATTAAATTTTCCATCAAACTCTATAATTCCAAGTTGATTTTCATTTAAAAACTTACCTAAATTAAATTGGATTAAATTAATTTTTCCATTATAAGTAGCTTCTTCTTTTTTAGGAAGAATCATATTGATAACTGTTGAAAAACTACCTAAAGCAGTATTGATAGTACTATTAGTATTGAAATTACTAGTGGTTCCATTAAAATTTCCTGTAAACGATATTGTACCTAGAGCTGCAAGGTTTGGTGATTTTACATTTTTTAAAGAAGGAATAATAGCACTTAAATCTTTATGATTGGTTTTAATATTTCCATTGTTAAACCCTATTATTGTGTTATCAATATTTGGTAATCCCTTCATGGTCAAATCGCCAGAAATAATAGTGCCATTGTTTTTTTCTTTGGCTAATAAATTATTGAATTTAAAATCTGAAACAGTACCAAAAAAATTGCCATCTAATTGTAACTCTTTTTTCCAAGTTTTTAAGTCAGATGAAAAATAAGCAATATCATCACTATTAATATAAGAATTTTTAAAACGAGCTTGCATAGTAACATTGGTGGTATACTCAGCAAAATCATCATCAAAATTATTAAACGTCATAGCATAATAATTAGTAAGATGGCTTTTATTAGTGAGAAGGTCAAGGTCTGCCAATTCTAAAATTTTAGGAGTCCATTTTAAATTAGCTTTTAATTGTTTTATTAAAAGCCCACATCGTTCAACAGCATTAATATTGATTAAAGATTTTAAAGTATCGCCATGTGCTTTGAAATTATCTAAATCAATATTCAATTTGGTTAACCAAATATGAGATCCATCAAAACCCTCAATTGGATTTTTATAGTTATTATTTATAGTTAAAATTCCATTTCGAATATTAAATTGTTTAACACTTAGTTGCAACAAATTTTCTGGAATGGAATTATCAATTTTGGGAAAAATATAATCAGTTGGCCTATTTCCACTGAATTTTTGAATATCTACAAATGGTTCACTTATTTGTATGTTATCAAGTTCATAAATATTTTTATCAAAATTCAAATGATGAGTTTCAACTAATAGCTCTTTTAATTTCACAGTTATTAACTCTCCACGCCAAGCATCTTTTTTTAAAATTTGAATATTATTGAATTCAACTTTTCTAATTTGAAAATTTTTTGAAGATTTTGTTGGTGAAGGATTACCAGATGCAAAATAATCAACAATATATTGATAGTTCCAAATGCTATCAGTTCTATTCATTTTTATTAAAGCATTATTTATACCTAAATATTTTAACTCTATATTTTTCTTCAAAAAGAACCAATCAGTAATATTTAAATTAATACTTCCAGCTTGCAAAATTGTATCAGCCTTTTTATCTAGAATTAAAACATTGTTTAAATTGGCTTTATTAAATAAATTAAAACTTACACTTTCAATTTCTACTTTTGAATCTAAATCATTCGAAATTTTCTTAGTTGCAAAATCCACTAACCAATTTTGTACAATTGCTGTTTGTACAGCAAATGAAAAAACAACAATAATCCAAATGATTACCAATAAAACTTTACCAGCTATTTTTAAATACTTTTTCAGTTAAATAAGATTGTATTACAAAACTAAGTTCATTTTATAAAACTACAGCCCTTGAATATATTTTAAATTGTTAAGATTTAATTATAAAAGTTTAAATTATTTACTATCAAATCAACCACTTAAGTATGCTGAAAATTGATTAAAAAACTCACTTATGAAAATTATACTAAGTTTGCCTTCCTCTTAATTTAAAATTTATGAGAAAAGAAAAAGAAGAAGATTTTGAATTAAACCTAACTGGAGAAGAAACACCTGGCAGCGAAGATGTAAAACCAAAATGGTATAAAAGAATTAGAAAAGGTATTACAACTTCTACTGCAGATAAAAAAGAAACCCCAGAAGGTTTATGGAATAAGTGTCCAGAATGTAATTTTATTTCAACAACTTCTGATTTAAAAGAGAATTTATTCATTTGCAGCAAATGCAATTATCACCATAGAATTGGTTCAGGAGAATATTTCAATATGCTTTTTGATACTCAAGATTATGAAATACTTTATGATGAAATTCGAAGTAAAGATTTTTTGAACTTTACCGATTTAAAAAACTATCAAAAACGTTTGGATGAAATTCATTCAAAAAGTGATTTAAAAGATTCGATGAGAGTTGCTGTTGGCAAAGTTCATGATGAAAAAATGGTAATTGCCTGTATGGATTTTGCTTTTATTGGTGGAAGTTTAGGAAGTGTAATGGGAGAAAAATTTAGTAGGGCTGTAGACCATTGTATCGCTAATAAATTACCATTTATTGTAATAAGTAAAAGTGGTGGTGCACGTATGATGGAAAGTGCATTTAGTTTAATGCAACTTGCAAAAACAAGTGGTAAACTTTCTCAATTAAGTGATGCTAAGTTACCATATATTTCTATTTTAACAGACCCAACTTTTGGTGGTATTTCTGCAAGTTTTGGAATGCTAGGTGATTTAAATATTGCTGAACCAGGAGCTCTTATTGGTTTTGCTGGCCCACGAGTTATTAAAGAAACCATAAAAAAAGATTTGCCAGAAGGTTTTCAAAGAAGTGAATTTTTATTAGAGCATGGTTTTCTTGATTTTATTATTGATAGAAAAAACATGAAAGCAAAATTAGCTCAGCTGATTGTATTGTTTAGAAGCTAAGTGTTTGTATGAGTCAAGAATTTAACAATAGGCAAGCATTTTTCAATTATTTTATTGAGCAAAAATTTGAAGCTGGTATCGTTTTATTAGGTACCGAGGTTAAAAGTATTAGAGAAGGCAAACTTAGTTTCAATGATGCCTTTTGCATTTTAGATGAAAATGAAATTTGGTTAAGAGGTTTATATATTGCAGAATATAAACTTGGCACAACCAACAACCATATTGCAGTTCACGATAGGAAGCTTTTACTTAAAAGAAGAGAAATTAGTAAACTTCAAGCTGCTACAAAAGAGAAAGGTTTAACCATTATTCCTCTTAAAGTATTCATTAACGAAAAGAATTTTGTTAAAGTAGAAATTGGGGTTGCCAAAGGAAAAAAATTGTACGACAAAAGAGAAACCATTAAGAAAAAAGATAATGATAGAGAGATGAAAAGATTTTTAAAATAGATTAGTTATTACTTTTCG
Source organism: Chitinophagaceae bacterium (assembly GCA_043750315.1). Taxonomy (GTDB): domain Bacteria; phylum Bacteroidota; class Bacteroidia; order Chitinophagales; family Chitinophagaceae; genus CAIVPM01. Next base: position 3,009 of record JAYVBS010000302.1, on the reverse strand, counting down.
TAAAATTCAATATTCACATCTTCCAAAGTTCCATTATCCATAGCAGCAAAAAGGCTTAACACATCTGTTTCTAATCTTTCAAAAATTGTTGTTGCAACTTCATCATTGACTAAAAATTGAAAAGAAGATAATTCATAGTTTTCTTCTTTTCTAAATACATTGAAACATAAAAAACCAGAAATATTTACATCTTTTTCTTTTACCTTTTTAATAATCTGTTGTTCAATTTTTTCCAAATCATGCTCATCCTTCTCATTCAAAACCTTATAATTTTTTCCATCAGTTAGAACCACAATTTGTTCAATAGTATTTAAATCAGAAGGATTATGTTTTTGTTTTATTGTTAAATTGTTCAATTGCTGTATTGTTTGTAATGATGTACCAACAATAATTGTTCTATTTAAATCTTTATTCAATCTTAATTTATCATAAAAACCATTTTCTAATAATTGCTGATGAGTAAGAATTAAAACATCAATTTTTTCAACTAAACAAAAATTTATAATTCCACTTTCATCTTCAAAATCAATCGTTACAAGCCCTTCAAGTTCTTTATTCTCAGTAAGTGGAGATGCAAAAAAATGTTTATTGTAATGATGACTTAATTTTAATTTATTACCTAATGTTCTTGCAAATTCACTATTTCCAATTATTAAAATATTCATAATTCTTAATTGCTGCCAAAAGTAAATATGAAATATGAATTGTTAGTTTAAGATTTATCCCTATTTTGGCATCTCAAATTAATCATCAAAACTGTTTTATGAATCAAACTGCAAGTGCAAAACAAGGTCACCCAAAAGGTTTATGGGTTTTGTTCGGAACTGAAATGTGGGAAAGGTTTAACTTTTATGGAATGAGAACCTTATTGACTTTATTTATCGTTAATGCTTTAATGATGAGTAAAGAACAATCATCCATTATTTATGGTGGTTTTCTTGGTCTTTGTTATTTAACCCCTATGTTAGGAGGTTTTATTTCTGATAGATTTTTAGGCAATCGAATCTGCATCATGCTTGGTGGTTTAGTAATGGCAACTGGCCAATTTTTACTTTTTACAAGTGCTATTGTTTTTACTTCCAACCTTGATTTGGCAAAAACCATCCTTTATATTGCACTTGGTTGTATTATTTTAGGAAATGGTTTTTTTAAACCAAATATTTCAAGTATGGTGGGTAGTTTATACCCTAAAGCTGAAAAAAATAAACTCGATACCGCCTTCACTATTTTTTACATGGGTATTAATGTAGGTGCTTTTTTAGGCCAATTTATTTGTCCATTGTTAGGTGATGTTGTTACTGCTGGTGGTGTTAGAGATGTGTTTGCATTCAAATGGGGATTTTTTGCTGCAGGTTCTGCTATGCTAATTGGTACATTAACTTTCTTCTTGCTAAAAGATAAATATGTTATTACACCCGAAGGAAGACCATTAGGTGATTTGCCTTCAAAAAATGTTTCTTCAGATTATGATGAAGGTGAATCACAAAAAGCAAATTTTACAAAAAAGGCCTTAACTATTGCACTCATTTGTTTTGTAGGATTGGGTTTATTATTTCATTATGTTGCTGGGCAAAATGTGATATACTCAATCATCTATGGTAGTGGTTTAACACTTGCTGGTTTAATTTTAAGTGATAAATCTTTAACAAAAGTTGAAACCGATAGAATTTTAGTAATCTATATTGTTTCTTTCTTTATCATTTTCTTTTGGGCTGCTTTTGAACAAGCTGGTTCTTCATTAACTTTTATTGCAGATTATCAAACAGACAGAAACTTTTTTGGTTGGAACATGCCACCATCAATGGTGCAAATTTTTAATGGAATTTTTGTTGTAATGTTTGCAGTTCCTTTTAGTTTATTATGGGATAGGCTTAGAGCCAAAGGCAAAGAACCCATTTCACCATTTAAACAAGCCATTGGTTTAGCATTAATTGCTTTAAGTTATTTCATTATTGCAAATAATGTAAAAGATTTAGGCAATACAGGATTACTAGCAATTTATTGGTTAATCTTATTGTATTTATTACAAACTTTTGGTGAGTTGTGTTTGTCGCCTATTGGACTTGCTTTAGTTGGAAAACTTGCTCCTAAAAGATTTGGTTCTTTATTATTTGGCGTATTCTTTTTATCGAATGCATCTGGTTATGCATTAGCAGGAACTTTAGGCTCTATTTTACCTGCAACAGGAGCTGACTTTATAACTGCAACTAAAGCTGGAATAAATTTACAAGAAATTTTAGATAAAAAAATTGTTCCATCTGCAGAAAATATAAAATTTTTATTTGATAATAAAATTCGTGATCACTATCCAACATTTGCAAGTTTTACAATTCATAATTTGTACGAGTTCTTTATGGTGTTTGTAGTTTTATGTGGAATAGCTTCTATATTATTATTTTCATTAACACCAAGTTTAAAAAAGATGATGCACAATGCCGGATAAATCTTAATATCATTTTCATAACTTTAAAGAGCCACTTTATAAGTGGCTCTTTTTTAAAATTTTTATTTTATGACTTCAAGAACATTTAAACAGCCCAAAGCATTGTACTTATTGTTCTTTACAGAAATGTGGGAACGATTTTCTTTTTATGGAATGAAAGCTTTGTTGTTAGCATATATGGTTATTCATATAAAATTTGATGAGCCAAAAGCGTATGCCATCTTAGGTTCATATGCAGCTTTAGTGTATACCATGCCTATGTTTGGAGGAATGCTAGCAGATAAATTTTTAGGTTATAGAAAAGCCATTCTATTTGGTGGTATTATTATGAGTATTGGACATTTTGTTTTAGCAATTCCACAAGAATGGAGTTTTTTTTATGGCATGGCTTTTATTATTTGTGGCAATGGTTTTTTTAAACCCAATATTTCAAGTTTGGTGGGAACTTTATATGAAGAGAATGATATTAGAAGAGATAGTGGTTTTTCATTATTTTATATGGGAATCAATATTGGTGCAGCTTTGGGAGGATTACTTTGTGGTTATGTTGGTCAAAAAATTAACTG
>JAYVBS010000301.1:0-12249 GCA_043750315.1 Chitinophagaceae bacterium | reverse complement strand
AGACTCTAAAGAACCTCAACCAAAAACAGATAATTTATTTTTAGATTGTGGTGCAAGAACTAAAAAAGAAGTTGATGAACTAGGTATTCATATTGGTGCTGTTGTTACATATGCAGAAGGCTATGATGAATTAGCTTATGGATATTTAATAGGAAGAGCTTTTGACAATAGAATTGGAGGTTTTATGATTGCAGAAGTAATAAGATTGTTGAAGGAAAATAAAAAAGTATTGCCCTATGGCTTGTATATAGTGAATGCCGTACAAGAAGAAATTGGTTTACGTGGTGCAGAAATGATTGCAAGAAGAATTAAACCAAATGTGGCAATTATTACAGATGTTACACATGATACTCAAACACCAATGATTAATAAAATTATTGAGGGAGATGTTTCGTGTGGTAAAGGTCCTTCACCATGTTATGGCCCTGCAGTACATAATAAATTATTAAGCTTTGTACAAGATGTTGCAGAAAAGAAAAAAATTAATTTACAAATGAGAACTGTAAGTAGAAGTACAGGTACTGATACAGATAGTTTTGCTTATGCAAATGATGGTTGCCCGAGTGTTTTAATATCCATCCCACTTCGTTATATGCATACCACTGTTGAAATGTTACATAAAGATGATATAGAAAGTACTATTAAATTAATGTATGAAACATTATTAGCTATTACACCAAAAACCAACTTGAATTATTTTTAGTACCATTGCAAAAATTATAAGCTGAACTTGTTGATGAATACAAAAAAGAATATAACTCGAATTGCCATTTTAGATTTATACGAAGGTGTCGAAAACCAAGGCATGCGTTGTATTAGAGAGTTAATTAATCAATGGAGTGATGAAAATAAAATTGAAGTAAGTTTTGATGAGTTTGATGTTAGACAAAAATTAGAAATTCCAAATCTTAATTATGATGCTTATATATCAAGTGGTGGCCCAGGGTCTCCAATTGAAAGTGAAGATTTAGAATGGGAAAAAATATATTTTACTTGGCTAAAAAACATTGAAGAATTTAATAGTGGTGATTCTGTAATAAAGAAAAAAGTTTTCTTTATTTGTCATAGTTTTCAATTAGCATGTAGGCATTATAAAATTGGTAATGTTTGCAAAAGAAATTCTACATCTTTTGGAATTTTTCCAGTTCATGGGGTTGGTTTTCCAACTGATGAAACAGTTTTTGAAGGTTTAAACAATCCCTTTTATACTGTTGATAGCAGAGATTATCAAGTAATTGAACCGAATTATGAAGTTATAGATAATATGGGTGCTACAATTTTAGCTATTGAAAAAAAAAGACCTCATGTTCCTTTTGAAAGAGCCATTATGGCTGTTAGATTTAATGAACATTTTATTGGTACACAATTTCATCCTGAAGCTGATGCAATTGGCATGAGCATGTATTTGCAAAGAGAAGATAAAAAGAAAACAATTATTCAAAACCATGGAGAAGGAAAATGGAAAAGCATGGTAGAACAACTGCAAGACCCAGATAAAATTGTCTATACCTACAATCATATCATTCCAAATTTCTTAAACTCTTTAATCGGAGATTTAGTATATTAGAATATACAGTACTTTAGCAAATATTTGCTTGAAGTTTCATTCTTTATTCAATGTTCAAAGACTATTTTTCTTCTTCAACTCTTTTAACTACTTGAGCAACTAAATTTGCTTCTGTAGCCACTTTTCCTCCAACATATACAGTTCCTTTCATTTCACAAATCCCCCTTCGTATTGGTGAAATAAATTCCATCTTTAATAACATAGTATCTCCAGGAACAACTTTTTGTTTGAACTTACAGTTATCAATTTTTAAAAAATAGGTATCATAAATACCATCTGGCATAGCATTGATACATAAAATACCTCCTGTTTGAGCAAGTGCTTCAATTTGAATTACACCTGGCATTACAGGGTTATTAGGAAAATGCCCTGGGAAAAACCATTCATTAAAACTTACATTTTTGATTCCTACAATATGTTTATCTGAAAGCTCAATAATTTTATCAACAAATAAAAATGGGTGTCGATGTGGTAAGGTTTTTTCTATTTGTTGTAAAGTAAAAACTGGTGGTAATGTTGGGTCGTATACAGGTACATCTTTAACATGACGATTTTTCTTTATGTACTGTTTTATTTTTTTTGCAAATTCAACATTAGAACTATGCCCAGGTCGGTTTGCAATAATTCTGCTTTTAATTGGATAACCAATTAAGGCTAAATCTCCAATGACATCTAAAAGTTTATGTCGTGCAGGTTCATTAGGAAATCTAAGTTCTAAATTATTTAAATAACCTTCACTTTTTACTTCTATTTTATCTCTTTTAAAAGCCTTTGCTAAACGATACATTTCATCATCAGTTATAGGTTTATCAACTACAACAATAGCATTATTAATGTCTCCACCTTTCACTAGTTCATTATCCAATAACATTTCTAATTCATGTAAAAAACAAAATGTTCTACATGGAGCAATTTCTGTTTGAAATTCTTTAATTGATTTTAAGCCTGCATGCTGTGTTCCTAAAACTGGACTATTAAAATCTATTAAAGTGGTAATTTGATAATCAACAGCTGGCATTGCAACCATTTCAACACGTTTATCTTCATCATAAAATAAAATATTTTCATCTATGCTATACCAAACTTTTGTTGCATCTTGTTCAATAACTCCAGCTTTTGAAATCATATCGGTAAATGGCTGACTACTGCCATCTATAATTGGGATTTCAGGGCCATTCACTTCAATTAAACAATTATCAACTCCCATCCCAACTAAAGCAGCTAAAACATGTTCTACTGTGCTAATTTTTGCATCCTCAACTTGTAAAGTTGTACCTCTACTTGTATCAGTAACTAAATCACAATCGGCTTTTATTATTGGCTTGTTTGGTAAATCTACTCTTTGAAATTGCATTCCAAAACCTGGGTTTGCAGGCTTTATCACCATATCAACTAAAACACCAGTATGTAAACCAGTACCACTTATAGTTGCTGGTTTGCCAAGAGTATGTTGTTTATCGGGATTAAATTTTATATCCATTAGTAAAGAAAATTAAAATAAAAATAAGGTATAATTAGATTATTAATTCAGCTTCTAAATCGTAATCGTAAGCTTTTACAATTTTTACATTTACAAAACTACCAATTGGTAATTTTTTAGTGCTATTGATTACAACTTCATTATCTACTTCAACACTATCAAATTCTGTTCTGGCTAAATATCTTCCAGCTTCTTTTTTGTCTATCAAAACTCTAAATTCTTTGCCAACTTTCTCTTCGTTTTTATTCAGGCTAATCTCTTGTTGAACTTCCATAATTTGTTGTGCCCTTCTTTCCTTCTCTTCAGCTGGAACATCATCTACTAAATCATGTGCAGAGGTATTTTCTTCATGGCTATATTGAAAAATACCAACTCTATCAAATTGATGTTCTTGTAAAAATAATTTCATCTCTTCAACATCTTCTAATGTTTCACCAGGAAAACCTGTAATTAATGTTGTTCTAATACAAATTCCAGGAACTGCAGCTTTGATATTATTTATTAATTCATCCATTTCTGCTCTTGTAATATTTCTCTTCATTGCTTTAAGCATATTATCACTAGCATGTTGCAAAGGAATGTCGAGATAATTGCAAATATTTTTCCTTTCTTTCATCACTTCTAAAATTTCCATAGGAAATTTGTGTGGATAAGCATAGTGTAAACGAATCCATTCTAATACTTCTATATCTGCCAATTGATGTAATAATTTAGGTAATACTCTTTCTTTATATATATCTAACCCATAATAAGTAAGTTCCTGTGCAATTAGCATTATTTCTTTCACACCTTTTTTCACCAATAATTTTGCTTCTTGAATTAATTCATCAATTGGTTTGCTAATATGCTTGCCACGCATTAATGGGATGGCACAAAAAGAACATGTTCTATTACAACCTTCACTAACTTTTAAGTAGGCATAATGTTGTGGTGTGCTTAATAACCTCTCACCTAATAATTCAGTTTTATAATTTGCATTAAATTGTTGTAAGATTAATGGCAACTCTAATGTTCCAAACCATGCATCAACTTCTGGAATTTCTTTTTCCAAATCTTGTCTATACCTTTCACTTAAACAACCTGTAACATAAACTTTATCTAATCTTCCATTAATTTTATGTTGTACTTGTTCAATAATGGTGTTAATACTTTCTTCTTTAGCTTTATCAATAAAACCACAAGTATTCACAACTACTATGTTGTGATCATTTTTTTTATTTTCATGAACAACATTAATTTCATTGGCTAGTAATTGACCACTTAATACTTCACTGTCAACTAAATTCTTACTACAACCTAATGTTATAATGTTAACCTTATCTTGTTTTAACGACTTCACTTTCATTGGGCTACAAAGTTAATGGTTGAGCTCTAAGATATATGACTTACTAGTTTTAAATAATAGTTTTAACAATAATTGAAAACACTATTTTTGAATTACATGACTTCAGTAAATAAACAACTAAAACAAAGTATAATTTGGCGAGGATTTTATTTTATTACGTTACTATTAATTAACATTGTTTTATCGAGGTTTTTAAAGGCAGATGGTGCTGGAGTTGTTTTTTATTTATCGAACCTTTTTTCGATTGGAGTTTTAGTTTTTAGTGCAAATCTCGATGGAGGAGTTACCTACTTTGCATCGAGTAAAACTATAGAAAATGAAAAACTTGCAAGTTTGGCAATTATTTGGACCCTCATTATTACATTAGTATCCTTTTTTACATTACCTCTTTATTTTAATACCTACGATTTTGATTTAAAAAACAATTCAGCAGATTTAACACAATTTGGAATTTATTATATAGTTGGGATTTTATTGACTAATTTCTTTACAGCATTGTTTTATAGTGTTGGAAATTTTGTTATCCCAAATGTAATTTTAGGAGTCACCAATTTATTATTAATTGGCTTAATATATTTTGGTGTTAATACAAATGCAAGTGCATCTGAAATTATGCATGATTATTTTCAATTCTTAGTATTTCAAGGGATACTATTATTGTTAGCCTTTTATATTACTTATAAAATTTTACCGGTAATAAATTTGCCAAATTGGACTGATTTTAAGCAGCTTTTAAAATATTCTTCTATCTCTTTAATTGGAAATTTTTTATTCTTTTTTGTTTACAGACTAGATTATTGGTTTGTAAAAGCATGGTGCATTCATATTGGTGAATTAGGTAATTATATTCAAGCATCTAAGCTTTCTCAAATGCTTTTAATTATACCTCAAATATTAGCTAGTAGCATATTTCCTCAAATAGCAAGTGGATATAATAAAGATGAAATTGTGAATACAATTGCAAGATTGTGTAGAATATTTTCTGTTGTTTTTTTAGTCTTATTCTTTGTGATTTTAGGGATAGGAAAATTCCTTTTCCCATTAATTTTTGGATCTAGTTTTTCAACAATGTATTTGCCAATGTTAATTCTACTACCAGGTATTTTTTGTTTATGTTGCTCTTCATTATTATCAGCATATTTTTCTGGCAGAAAGCAAAATCAAATAAATTTATATGCAGCTTCATTGGCTTTACTAGTAATGCTAGTTTTAACTTTTACTTTAAAATCTTCATATTCCATTATAGTTGCTGCAAGTATTAGCAGTATAGCATATTTTATAGAAACCCTATTTTGTTTTATTCATTTCACAAAAAATGAAACAATAAATTGGAGAACATTATTTTATTATAGTTTTGATGATTGGCTTTGGATAAAACGAATACTTATAAAATAATCCGACAAATTGTCGAAAAATTATTGTAGCACTATATTTGTTTGCAAAACCTATTATCTTTCGAACCAGAAAAAATAAACAATGAATTTACCAAACGAATTTGAGAAATACGCCATCAAGCATAAAGGTATTGGCAGTAATATACTTCATCAATACAAAACAAAATTTAATCCGACCAATCTAACTCCTTACATTATTGAGGAAAGACCTTTAAACATTGCTCAGATGGATGTTTTTAGTAGATTAATGATGGATAGAATAATTTTTTTAGGACAAGGAATTGATGATTATGTTGCCAATATTATAACTGCACAAATGTTATTTTTAGAAAGTGCCGATAGAACTCGTGACATTCAAATGTATATCAACAGCCCTGGTGGTAGTGTTTATGCTGGAATGGGTGTTTATGATACTATGCAATTTATTAGTCCAGATGTAAGTACAATTTGTACAGGAATGGCTGCTAGTATGGGTGCTGTGTTATTATGTGCAGGTGTTAAAGGGAAAAGAACAGCATTAAAACATAGTAGAATAATGTTACACCAACCTAGTGGTGCAATAGGTGGACAAGCAACAGATATTGAAATAACAGCAAGAGAAATTAAAAAATTAAAACATGAATTGTATGAAATCATTGCAGAACATAGTGGCAAAGATATAGATACTGTTGCTAAAGATTGTGATAGAGATTTTTGGATGAAAGCTGTTGATGCCAAAGAATATGGATTAGTTGATGAAGTTTTATTAACCAATCCCAGAAAAACAAATAATAAATAAAATAAATATACGATGAATTATATCTATATGAATGATGAAGATGAAGCACCAAAAGAGGATAAACCAGATGCATCTTCTGGAATGTTAAATAAAAAGTTAGAAAAATTATTTTTCGAAAAGAGATCTATTTATTTATGGGGGCCTGTTGATGATAAAAGTGCAAAAGATGTGGTAAGTAAATTAATGTTGTTAGAAGCAGATAAACCAGGTAAAGAAATTAAGTTTTACATCAATAGTCCAGGTGGTGTAGTAACAAGTGGCATGGTAATGTACGATACGATTAAACTCATCAAATCTCCTGTTAGTACTATTTGTATGGGTTTAGCAGCAAGTATGGGCAGTATTTTATTAAGTTGTGGTACAAATGGAAAAAGATTTATTTTTCCTAGTGGAGAAGTAATGATTCACCAGCCAAGTATAGGAGGATATTATCAAGCAACTTCTGCAGACATTGAAATTCAAGCTGATCAAATTAGAAAAACTAAAGAATTAGGTGCTAAAATTCTTGCAGAAAATTGTGGTAAAACTGTTGAGCAAATTATGAAAGACTTTGATAGAGACTATTGGATGAATGCACAAGAAGCTGTTGACTATGGAATTGTTGATGGTATTTTAGACAAAATATAAAAATCCCAATAAGATAAAATAAAGGTTAATATCAAAAAATGTTAACCTTTTTTCGTTTAAACTACCATTTATTTAGAAAGCTTAACTTTGCATAGTAATTATTAACTATGTCTAAACCCAATATTTTACATTGTTCATTTTGTGGGAGGCCGAAAGATGAAGTAGGAATTCTTATTGCTGGACAAGAAAGTCATATTTGTGAAGAATGTGTAGTGCATGCTCAAGAAATTGTTGAACAAGAACTTGGTGGGCAATCAGAAACAAAAAAAACAAAAAATCAACATAATAAATTAGTTGTAAAAAAACCTAAAGAAATTAAAACCTTCTTAGACCAATATATTATTGGACAAACAGATGCTAAAAAAATTCTTGCAGTAGCTGTATATAATCATTTTAAAAGAATTGTTCAAAAACCCAAAACAACCGATGATGATGTTGAAATTGAAAAAAGCAATATTATCATGGTTGGTGAAACTGGTACAGGCAAAACTTTATTAGCAAAAACTATTGCTAAAATGTTAAATGTACCCTTTGCAATTGTAGATGCAACTGTATTCACAGAAGCTGGTTATGTTGGTGAAGATGTTGAAAGTATGCTAACTCGACTTTTACAAAATTGTGATTATAATGTTGAAGCTGCACAACAAGGAATTGTTTTTATAGATGAGATTGATAAAATTGCTCGTAGACAAGATAACCCTTCTATCACAAGAGATGTAAGTGGTGAAGGTGTTCAACAAGGACTTTTAAAGATGCTTGAAGGCACAGAAGTATTAGTTCCTCCACAAGGTGGAAGAAAACATCCCGATCAAAAAATGATTAAAGTAAACACTTCAAATATTTTATTTATATGTGGTGGTGCTTTTGATGGAATCAATCAAATAATTGGAAGAAGAATTAATACAAATGCAATCGGATTTAATGTAAATAAAGAATTACAAGATTATCAACGTCAGAATTTATTGCAGTTTGTAAATGCACAAGACATAAAATCCTTTGGAATTATACCTGAATTATTGGGTCGGTTACCTATCATTACTTATTTAAATCCACTAGATGCCGAAACATTAAGAAATATATTAACTGAACCAAAAAATTCACTTGTTAAGCAATTTAATAAATTGTTTGAATTGGAAGATATAAAGTTAAATATTGAAGATGAGGTTTTAGATTTCATGGTGGAGAAAGCACTTGAATTTAAACTAGGTGCAAGAGGACTAAGAAGCATTTTTGAAACAATTCTAAATGAAGCAATGTTTGAACTACCAAGCTCTGATGAAAAAGTTTTTGATTTAACCGTTGAATATGCAAAAAGCATGTTCGAAAAAAGTAAAATGAGCTTACTTAAGGTTGCATAATTTCAAAATATAAAATATGAAAGAACTTATAGATAGATTAGTAAAAGAAGCCAACATTACACCTGAACAAGCTTCTAAAACAATTGAATCTTTATCTAACTACATAAAAGAAAAATTTCCAATGTTAGCAGGTGCAGTAGACAAATTATTTAAAGGCTCTTCTGATTAGTTTAGCTCTTTTTCAACATCATTAATTCTACTTTTTGCAATGCTACAATTGTTACTGCATCAGTAATTTCATTTTTATTAACCATAAGAAAAGCCTCTTTTAAATTAACTTTTTTTACTTTTAAAAGTTCAGTTTCTTCTGGTTGTGATTTATGTTGAGAAAGATTTTTTGCAATAAAAATTATTGCTTTTTCATCACACACAGAATTAGATAAATACATTGTAAAAGTTTCAGTCCAATCTTTTGCTACTAATCCAGTTTCTTCTAGTAATTCTCTTTTAGCCGCTTCTAGAGGTTCTTCATCTAATAAACAACCCCCTTCAGGGATTTCCCAACTATACATATTTAATGGAAATCGATGTTGACCAACCAACCAAGTATTATTCTCTTCATCAATTGGTACAATACCTATGGCTATATTTTTAAAATGAACTTTTCCATAAACACCTTCTCCCCCATTTGGATTAATAACATTGTAATGAGTTAAACTTATCCACTTATTAGTATAAATTAATTTTTCGTCTATAATTTTCCAATTGTTATTTTCCATAATCGATAAATATTTGGTACAAAGATTGTTAAATAATTACTTATGAAAAAGTATCAAGCCATTATTAAATTTAAGATTGACGAAGATTTTATGACTTTAGTTCCACCTCATAGAACTTATATCAATTATTTAATCAATAAAGGTATTGTTGACATGTATGCTGTAAGTATGGAATCGCAAACTGCATGGGTAACTTTAAATGCAAAAACAAAAACTGAGGTTGATAGTATTTTAGTAAAATCGCCCTTAAATAAATACTGGACTTTTATAGTAGAAGAATTATTTGTTTATGATAGTCAACAATACAGATTGCCAAGAGTTCAATTGAATTAAAAAGGGAGACAATTTGTCTCCCTTTGAATAACTACAATTTAATGTTTAAGCTTAAATTAAAATTAGTACCAGCCATAGGAAAATAATAGTTTTCAGTGGTAAAACTTCCTCCATAAATATAACTAAATGTATAACCATTAGGTTGATACATTTTATTGAAGATATTATTAACAGAAAATATTATAGTAGTTTCTATAAATAATTTATTGTTTACTTTAATTAATGTCCTAACATCTTGAGTAAAAAATGAATTTAATTTTCTTTTATCATTTTGTGTGTTGTCTAAATATTGTTTTCCAACATACTTACTTACAAAACTAAATTGAAAAAATTTATTAATACTAAGATTGAGAATATTGCTATTGATGATTGAGGGTGATAATGCAATGTCTATGTTACTGTGTTTAATTTCTTTTTGACCACCATTATCATAATCATCAATAAATTCAGAAAACGAATTGATTTTGTTTTTACTGAAAGCTATATTAGATTGAATATTTAACCATTTAGTGAATACAAAACTACCTTGCAATTCCAATCCAAGTCTGTAGCTATTTTCTACATTCGTTCTAGTGTATGCACCAACATCATTAATCTTTCCTGTTAAAACTAATTGATTTTTATACTGCATATAATAAAAAGTAGCACCGAAACTATATTGTTCTTTTTTTCTTTCAATTCCAAACTCAATGTCTTGTAATTTTTCAGATTTAGGCTGATTTGTTAAACCAACTTCAAAATCATTTCTATTGGGTTCTTTATTTGCAACAGAATAACTAACATAAGACTGCCAACCATTTTTGTTATAACTGATACCTAATTTAGGATTAAAGAAATTAAATTTACGATTTATATAAAGTGCTGGATTTTCTTTAAACCGATTCATAGTATAATTAACTGATCTAAATTGTAAATCAACAAATGCATGTAAATTATTAGATAAAGATTGTTGAAGTTTTGTATAAAATCCAAAATCATTTTTTAATGCATCAACATTGTAATATTTATGCCCATTTGGAACATTCCCATTCGCTGCCCAAATAATTGTTCCATAATGAATGCCTTTGTAATTACTCCAACTACCACCCATTGTTAAAGTTGTTTTTTCATTTTTATATTGTGCAGAAAATATTTGTCCATAAAAATCATTATCCAACCATTGTTGTCTTACTAAATCTGTTTTACTATTTGTTAGGTTAGTTAAACCATAGCTAGAATATTTTTGATTGGCTTTATAATTTTCATAATAACCCAAACCCTTAGTGTAAAAAAAAGCAGTATTAATATTCCAGTTTTTATTAATATTTTTATTATAGAATAATTGATAATTTGTTTGATTATAATTATCAGTTTCATCATTGTATGGCTCTCCAGATTTTTCAGTTCCAGAAACATTATATCTTGGGTTAATAGCTAACATTGCTTCACTTACACCATTCCAAGCTTGGTAAGTTTTTTCTTTCCCTGAAAATAAATTAAAACGCAATGATGACTTATCTTTTATATGTGCAATAGATAAAGCATAAGATTGCAAATTGCTATTTGCTCTATCAATATAGCCATCACTTTTTATTTGGCTTAACCTAGCATCAATTGTAAAGTGCTTGTTTATTAAACCACTATTCACTTTTACTGTTTTTTTCCAACTATTAAATGAACCAAAACTGTTGTTTAATTCTGCAGCAGCTTTTGTTATAATTTCATTTGTAGACAAGTTTATGGTTGCCCCAAAAGCCCCTACTCCATTAGAAGATGTGCCAACGCCTCTTTGTATTTGAATTGAATTAGTTGATGAAGCAAAATCTGGTATATCAACAAAAAAAGTACCTTGGCTTTCTGCATCATTAAAAGGAATTCCATTTAATGTAACATTAATTCTAGAAGCATCTGATCCTCGAATACTAATACCAGTATACCCAATTCCATTTCCTGCATCAGAATTTACAACTACCGAAGGGGTTTGGTTAAGCAAAAAAGGAAAATCTACACCATAATTCATTTTTTCAATATCACTTTTTGTTAAGTTGACTTTTGTAAAAGGTGCGTTATCAGCAGAGCGTATAGAAACAACTTCTAAATCTAAAAGTTTCGATTCTTGTTTTTCTAATTCTATTAATAACTCAACAGATTTATTTTCTAGCAAAACATTTTTAATTAATGTTTTAAAGCCAACACATGAAAATTCTAAAGCATAGTTTTGATTCATAGTTGAATTCCCCAACTTAAAACTACCATCAGATTTAGAGATAGTTGTTTGATTCTTAGTTCGAATTGTTACAAAAGCTATAGGCTCTTTGGTTTGTTGTTCAATGATTTTACCAGCAATGTTGTATGTGTTTACTTGTGCTTGCAAGAAAAACGATACTGCTGTAAACATCATTGTTCCTAATTTTTTTTTCATTTTTAATTTTTAATGAATGTATAAATAGGAACAGGAGAAACTACGTGAGGAATGTAAAGTATTGTACACCTTCCCTTCGCAGGCATTACCCTGTTCAGGTTCTACGGGTTTTATCTCAGCAAAAATTATGTTAAATAATTTTAGCACCCCGAGGAATCTGATACAAATGTATAAACAGAAATATTTTTTTCCTATTTTAGTTAAAATATTTTTTTATGAAAACAATTTTTCTAACATTTTCTCTAAT
>JAYVBS010000300.1:0-2293 GCA_043750315.1 Chitinophagaceae bacterium | reverse complement strand
GCCGATTTTTCTTTTTGTTCAGCCAACTTAGTATTATACTCTTCTTCTTTTTTTGCTTGCCATTGTTTGGCTGTATCGTTCAGTTCTTTTTGAATTTGAGTTCTCAAACTATCTGTTGCTTCAAACTCATGCTGACAATTAGGGCAGGTAATAATAAATTCTGACATAAAACAAACGTTTCAGCAAATCTATAATTTTGATTTTTACTTAAAATGAATTTTTATAATTTGTGAAGAATTAGATTTGCCATTTAATTATTGAATAATTTCTTTAAATTTATAATGATGAAAACAATTTTAACTGCAGATGAAATACAACTCATTATAAAAAGGCTGGCTTTGCAGCTTATAGAAACTGCATCTGCCGAAAATGAAATCACCATAATTGGATTGCAACCCAGAGGCGTTTTATTTAGTGATAAAATTATTGAATGCATCAAACAACTATCAAATTGCACCATTAATTATGGCAAATTAGATAATACTTTTTATAGAGATGATATTAGGGATAATCTTCATCTTGCCACAACAACATCAATGCCTTTTAATATTGATAATAAAAAAGTAATTATTGTAGATGATGTATTGTTTACAGGAAGAACCATTAGAGCTTCTTTAGATGCCTTATTGGCTTTTGGCAGACCTTCTAAGGTGGAGCTTTGTGTATTGATTGATAGAAAACTTTGCAGAGAATTTCCAATTCAACCCGATTATACAGGTCGAGCTATTGAAACCTTAACAGGCGAAAAAGTAAAGGTTTTATGGCAAGAAATTGATGGAGATCATAAGGTGATTATCCCTTAGATTCACTTTGGTTTTTCTATTTCAAGCATTGGCTATACTTTCGCAGCAAATATTACTAAAAAAATACATAATGTCATACGATTTAATTGTTATTGGAAGTGGACCAGGTGGATATCCTGCAGCTATTAGAGCATCTCAATTAGGATTTAAAGTTGCTATTGTAGAGAAAGAAAGTTTGGGTGGAATTTGTTTAAACTGGGGTTGCATTCCAACCAAAGCTTTATTAAAAAGTGCACAGGTTTATGAATATATGAAGCACAGCACAGATTATGGCATTAATGCAACAGGTGTAATGGCAGATTTTAATGCTGTAATTAAAAGAAGCAGAGGTGTTGCTGATAAAATGAGTAAAGGTGTTCAATTTTTAATGCGTAAAAATAAAATTGACGTGATAATGGGTTATGGTAAAGTAGCAAAAAAGGGAAAAGTTGAAGTAACTGCAGCTGATGGAACAAAAAAAATTGTAGAAACAAAATATATTGTTTTAGCAACAGGTGGTAGAAGTAGAGAATTACCCAACCTAAAACAAAATGGCAAAAATATTATAGGCTATAGAGAAGCTATGGTTTTACCAACACAACCTAAAAGCATGATTATTGTTGGCTCTGGGGCTATTGGTGTTGAGTTTGCTTATGTATATAATAGCATGGGAACTAAAGTTACCATTGTTGAATTTATGCCAAGAATAGTTCCTGTTGAAGATGAAGAAATTTCTAAAGAATTAGAGAAGCAATATAAAAAACAAGGCATAGAAATAATGACAAGTGCTTCTGTTGAAGCTGTTGAAACTTCTGGTAATGGAGTTAAAGCAATGGTTAAAAAAGCAGATGGATCTACTGTAGTATTAGAAGCAGATATTGTTTTAAGTGCTGTTGGAGTAGTGAGTAATATTGAAAATTTAGGATTAGAACAAAACAATATAGCAACAGATAAAGGCAAAATTGTTACAGACAAATATCAACAAACCAATTTACCAAGTGTTTATGCCATTGGAGATTGTACAGCAGGACAAGCATTGGCACACGTTGCAGCTAAAGAAGGTATTAATGCTGCTGAACACATGGCTTATTTAGAGAAAAAACACAAACATTTACCAGAACCTTTAGATTATAATAATATTCCAGGTTGTACATATTGCACACCAGAAATTTCTAGTGTTGGTTATACAGAAAAAGCTGCAAAAGATGCAGGATTTGATGTTAAGATTGGCAAATTTCCATTTGTAGCAAGTGGTAAAGCCAGTGCAGCAGGCAATACAGATGGTTTTGTAAAAGTAGTGTATGATGCAAAATATGGTGAACTTTTAGGTTGCCACATGATTGGCACTAATGTTACTGAAATGATTGCAGAAGTTGTTGTTGCAAGAAAACTAGAAACCACTGCTCATGAAATTTTAAATGCTGTTCATCCTCATCCAACAATGAGTGAAGGTTTTAAAGAAGCAACTGCAGTAGCTTATGGCGAAGCAATAGATATTTAAGATTGATTAT
>JAYVBS010000299.1:0-5354 GCA_043750315.1 Chitinophagaceae bacterium | reverse complement strand
ACAAAACAATTTCTTTTGGATAAAATACCTTGTGAGTCAAATCACATTTAACAATAAACTTTTCCTTTATCTATTTTTAACTCACCCTTTAAATGCATATTTCTCATAGTTCTTATAACAGTTTCAACTCTTAGTCCAGTCATATCAGCAATTTGCTGTCTGGTTAATTTTAGTTGATTACACTTTGTGCAGATATTTTTTTTATTTTCTTTAAAATAATTAAGTAAAGTTGAAATGCTATTTTCAGGATTATGATTAGCAATTTCTTTCAATATTAAAAACTTAAATCTTAAACGTTGGGTTAACAATTTAGAAAATGCAAAATGTATATCGGGTCTATTTTTTAATATTTCATGAAAACTTGTTCTATGTAAACGTAAAACAATTAAATCTGTATCTGCAATAGCAGTTGCTGCTAATGGTTCATCATCAAATAAAGGAAATTCACCAAAACATTCTCCTTCATTTATTACTACTTGTAAAAATTCTTTACCATCCTCATTAATATTAACCCATCTTACTCTTCCTTTTACTAATTGATAGTAAAAATTAGAATAGTTTCCTTCTTTGAAAATAATATCACCTGTTTGATATTCCTTGTAGGCTGCTCCAAAGGATAAGAGTGTTTCTAATTCTATCATCATTTTAAAATATTTTGTAATCGAAACTAATTCTAGTAGTAGTAGAGGTTAATGACAATTCTCACAAAAAAATATGATACTCATCAGTTTCATAAAAATATGCACTCTTTAAAGTTAAGTAAAAGCCTTGTTATTATTGATTTTTAAAGTTTTAAGTATACTAATGTTCAAAAAAAAAGTATGAGTATGATTTAAAACATAAAAAAAAGGGTTAGTAAAAATTAATCTTGTATAAAATAAAAACAATCTATATGAAAAAATTTGCTGCAATAATCTTCATTGGTTTTATGATAACTGCTTGTGGTGGTGGTAACAGTCATGATACAGCAAATAAAACAGATCCTTATGAAACAGAAACAGCAAAAGAAGATGACAACCCTTCTTATGATCCTGCAAGAGGTGAAGGTAAGTTTAAAGATGTTGTAGTAAGCGAAAAATTAGATGCTGCATTAGCATCTAGTGGGGAAAAAATTTTTAGTGTAAAATGTGGCAGTTGTCATAAAGTAACAAATGAAAAACTAGTAGGACCAGGATGGAAAGGAGTAACAACTAGAAGAACTGTAAATTGGATTTTAAACTTCATTACCAATCCAGATGCTATGATTGATAAAGATCCTGAATTACAAGCCCAATTAGAACTTTGTTTAGTTAGAATGCCAAATCAGAATCTTGCTGATGATGATGCAAAATCTTTATATGAATTTATGAGAAAAAATGATGGAGTTAAATAACAAATAAAAATAAATAATATGAAAAAAATTAATTTTAAAATTATTTCAATATTGACAGTTTCTGTAATTATTGGATTTAATGCTTGTAAACCAAAGAATGTTGGTTCTGCAATAAGTGCAGACGCAGCAGAAAAAGCTTATGTTGCACCAGGAAAATATGATGAATTTTACAATTTTGTATCTGGTGGATTTAGTGGTCAATTAAGTGCATATGGGTTACCTTCTGGTAGATTGTTAAGAGTGATACCAGTTTTCTCTGTAGATCCAGAAAAGGGTTGGGGTTATAGTGAAGAAACTAAACCTATGTTAAATACTTCACATGGTTTTGTACCTTGGGATGATTTGCATCACGTTCAACTTTCTAAAACAAATGGTGAATACGATGGCAAATGGGTTTTTGGAAATGCAAATAACACTCCTCGTGTTGCTCGTATTGATTTAAAAACTTTTAGAACTAACGAAATTATAGAATTACCTAACAGTGGTGGTAATCACTCTTCACCTTTTATTACAGAAAATACTGAATATGTTATAGCTGGCACAAGATTTAGTGTTCCACCAGATGATAAAAATGGTGATGTTCCTATTAATTCTTATAAACAAAATTTTAAAGGTTCAATAAGTTTTATAAGTGTTGCTAAAGAAAATGGTAAAATGGATTTATCATTTCAATTACTATGTCCTGGAGTTAATTTTGATTTAAGTAGAGCAGGTAAAGGTGTTTCGAATGGTTGGTTCTTTTTCTCTTGTTATAATACCGAACAAGCGAATACTTTATTAGAAGTGAATGCATCACAAAAAGATAAAGATTTCATCATGGCTGTTAATTGGAAAAAAGCTGAAGAATATTTAAAAGCTGGCAAAGGAAGAAAGCAGTCTGTTAAATATGCACATAATACTTATGATGAAAAAACACATTCTGCAAAATCTGAAATTAAAACAGAAGTAACAGTTTTAGATGTAAAAGATTTAAAAGATATCTGTTATTTTATTCCTTGTCCAAAATCTCCACATGGTTGTGATGTAAGCCCAACAGGTGAATATATAGTTGGTAGTGGAAAATTAGCTGCTGTAATTCCCGTATTTAGTTACAATAAAATGATTAAAGCAATAGCTGCAAAAGATTTTATTGGAGAGTTTGATGGCATTCCAATTATTAAATATGAAGCTGCATTATATGGTGAGGTTAAAAAACCAGGCTTAGGACCATTACATACTGAATTTGATAATAATGGAAATGCATATACTTCAATGTTTGTTTCTTCTGAAGTAGTAAAATGGAATATAAAAAATTTAAAAGTATTAGATAGAGCACCTACTTTTTATTCAGTTGGTCATTTATGTGTTGCTGGTGGTGATACTAAAAAACCAGATGGAAAATATTTAGTTGCCTATAATAAAATTACAAAAGATAGATATTTACCAACTGGTCCAGAACTTTCTCAAAGTGCACAATTATTTGATATTAGTGGAGATAAAATGAAATTAATTTTAGATTTCCCAACAATTGGTGAACCACACTATGCACAAATTTGTAAAGCTGATTTAATTAAAAATAATTCAACAAAATTCTTCAAAATTGAAGAAAACAATCATCCTTTTGTTACAAAAGGTGAAGGTGATTCTAAAATTGTAAGAAAAGGAAATCAAGTTCATGTTTACATGACAGCAATTCGGTCTCATTTAACACCAGATAATATTGAAGGTATTAAAGTTGGAGATGAAGTTTATTTTCATGTAACTAATTTAGAACAAGACTGGGATGTTCCACATGGATTTGCCATAAAAGGTTCTAACAATTCTGAGTTATTAATAATGCCTGGAGAAACTTCAACTTTAAAATGGAAAGTTGATAAAGTAGGTATGTATCCAATGTATTGTACAGACTTCTGCAGTGCATTACATCAAGAAATGTCTGGTTATGTAAGGGTATCTCCAGCAAATAGTAATACACCATTATTATTTAGTACAGGAAAAAATTTAGCCCCAGTCGAAGCAGGAAAAAAATAAGAAAACACCTCAGAAACAGACTTTTTTAAAGTCTGTTTCTTTTTACACCCAAAAATATTAAGAATGTTAGAAAATTCTATGAGTAAAACAAATAGATTATTAGTTGCAATTGCAGGATTGGCTTTAATAATAGTATTGTTTGTACCACTATGGCAAATAGACTTAATTGCCCCTCAATATCCCGAAGGATTAGTGCTTATAATTTATCCTCATAAGCTTGGCGGAAATGTAGATATTATCAATGGCCTTAACCATTATATAGGCATGAAAACCTTACATACAAAAGATTTTTTTGAGTTTGTTATACTCCCTTATTGTATCATTTTTTTTGTTTTATCATTTTTATTAACTGCCATCTTGGGGAAAAAAAAGTGGTTGAATTTATTATTCATTTTGTTTGTATGTTTTGGAATAATTACAATGTTCGATTTTTGGAGATGGGAGTATAATTATGGTCATAATTTAGATCCAAATGCTGCTATTATTGTTCCTGGTATGGCATATCAACCACCTTTAATTGGGTATAAACAACTTTTAAATTTTGCTGCTTACTCAATGCCAAGTATAGGTGGATGGATATTTGTGGGTGCAGGCTTAATTCTTTTATTCTGCGTGTTTATGAAATTTAAAAGAAAAGTAAAAATTAATAAAACTTTGACCCTCATTTTTATAGTTAGTTTTCTTGCATCTTGTAACACCAAACCAGAACCATTTTTTTTAGAAAAAGATCAATGTAATTTTTGTAAGATGACGATAAGTGATGCTAGATTTGGTGTTGAAATAATAACTAATAAAGGAAAAATAATTAAGTTCGATGATGTAAAATGTATGCAAGGATTTGTTGATCAGGATATGAGCATAAAAGAGAAAATTAAAAGTATTTATGCAGCTAATTATTTAGAGCCTTCTGAACTTTTAAATGTTAATGAAGCATTTTTTGCTCATAGTTTTGAATATAGAAGTCCAATGGGCGGAAATGTTGCTGCTTTCAACAACTTAGAAAGTTTAAATAAAGTAAACTCTGAAATGAAGGGAAGTATAATTAAATGGGAGATGCTATATAAATGATAAAAAAAATAACATATTTTTTTCTGAGCTTTCTTTTTCTCACAAATTCTTATGGAAACATTATAGAAATTGGAGAAACTAAAAAGTTTAAAAGTATTAAATCTGCATTAGAATTTTCAAAAAACGGAGATACTTTATTTGTTCATGCTGGTAATTATAAAGAAGGAAATATAATCGTCAACAAATCAGTTTATCTTAAAGGAATTAATTATCCTATTGTTGATGGTCAAAATAAGTTTGAAATATTTTCAATTAAAGAAAATAGAGTAACTATTGATGGGTTTAAAATTATTAATTCTGGTATATCTAGCATTGAAGACTTTGCAGGAATTAAAGTGTATAACAAATTTAATATCATCATTAAGAATAATATTTTAAGTGAAACATTTTTCGGAATTTATATTCAATATGGAAATAAATGTACCATTGAAAATAATAAATTAAATGCATCAGCAAAACAAGAACAAAGAAGTGGAAATGGAATTCATTGTTGGAAGAGTGATAGTTTAAAAGTAATTGGTAATAATATACAGGGACATAGAGATGGTATTTATTTTGAATTTGTTACACATTCAATTATTACATGTAATATTTCACAAAATAATTTAAGGTATGGATTGCATTTTATGTTTTCTAATAACAATGGTTATTATAACAATGTATTTAAAAGCAATGGTGCTGGTGTAGCTGTCATGTTTTCGAAAAAGATTAATATGGTGAATAATTTTTTTGAAGAAAATTGGGGCGATGGTGCTTATGGGTTATTGCTAAAAGAAATAAGTGACTGTCATATTGAGTCTAATCATTTTAATAAAAATACAGTAGGTATTTTATTGGAGGGAACTAGTAGAGCAGAAATTTTAAAAAATAAATTTAATAACAATGGTTGGGCCATGAAAATTCA
>JAYVBS010000298.1:0-5358 GCA_043750315.1 Chitinophagaceae bacterium | reverse complement strand
GTTTGTAATATCTTTTTTATAAGCTGAAATACCTACCTTACTAAACATAGGTAATTTACTATATAAAAAATTTAATGTTTCTTGATAAGTCATTAATTAGTGACTCTAAAATCGAAAACAATTGTACCAGATTGTTCTTCTGTTCCTGAATTAAATTTAACTTGAAATGCTTTCTCCTTTGCTATTTGACGAATATTTTGATTGGTTGTTGTTGTTCCTCTTGGATTTACATTAGCATAAACTACTTTCCCATTGGCATCAATTTTAACATCAATTGCAACTTTTGCATTTTCATTAAAATCATCTTGAAACCTTGGCATTATGGCTATATGTCTTCCAATTAAACCACTTTTAATTTTTATTCCACCATTCCCACTGGCACTATTACCACTATAACTATCACTCTTTGGATTGCCATTTGGGTTCCCTTGATCTCCATTGCCACCAGCAATACCTTGATTTTTTATACCATTATAACTATCAGCTTTATTTCCACCTTCATTATTTTTTGTTCCACCAGAAAAAACAGCTTTTGGTTTTGGAAAAGGTGTTTTTTTAACTTCTTCTTTAACTATTGGTTTAGTTGCTTTAGGAGTATTTTTTACAATTTCTTTAACCACAGGTTTTGGAGTTATAACTTTTGGAGCAGGTGTTGTTGGAATTGCAACATCACCTTTTTCAGTTAAATTATTCTCCATAATTGGTGGCTCAGTAACTGTCTGTTGAGAAGTTGGCATTTCTGTTGTTGAAGTTTCTGCAAAATCTCCTGGAACTGCTGGAGGAGTATCTCCTAAACCAGTTTCACTATTTCCTAAATTTACTTCAATACCTTCATCAGCTGTTGGTGGTTGAATTACAGGTTGAGACCATCTTGTAAAAAAGAAAAAAAGAAATAACGAAGCACAACAAAAAATTGTAATAATTGATGCTTTTAAATTTTTGTTTCTTTCGAAATATATTTCAGAAATTGAACTGTACATTTTCTTGTTATAATTAACGCTTTTGTTACATCAATATTACAACAAGTTATGATAAATTGAAGTTAAGAAAATCACCTTTTTAATACATTATCCCCATAAATTATTTGGATAGCTACCATTTGAAATCATAGTTGCAATACTTTCTTGAACATTTGGTGCATCTTCTTTATAAGTAACTCCAAACCATTTTGCATTAGTTGGAATAATTTTTACTACTCCTATATTATGTTGTAAATATTTATTGGTAATACTTGGCAGAAAGAATTCAGATTTTAAATCATGCCCTTGCTTTTCTAAAAATAATTGAAATTCTACTTCACAAAGATCAATTACATTAGGAGCAAAACACATATAGTTCATACTAACTTTTGCATTTTCTGTTAGTGGGTGAATGCCTATTTCATCTTCATAAACTATTACATTATTATCTTTAAAAATTTTCGTTCTTTCATTTATTGTTATCAAATTTCCATTCTCATCAATTTCACAAACTCCTCTACTAACACTTCCATTCTCACTTAAAGTGTTTGATAAAGTGTAACCTAAAATACCAAATATTTTATTTGAACATTCTTCAGTTAAAAATTTGTATGCTTTTATAAATGCATCGGAACCATAAAAATCGTCTGCATTAATTATGGCAAAAGGTTCATTAATTCTTCCTTTACAACATAAAAGAGCATGTGCTGTACCCCAAGGTTTTACTCTATCATTATTTACAGGGTTATCGCCAACAAATTTGGTAATATCCTGATAAACATATTCAAGTTCTATTTTGTCTGCTAATTTTTTATTGAAAGATGATTCAAATGGAGCTGCAAATTCTTCTCTTATGATAAAGATTATTTTTCCAAAGCCCGATTGAATTGCATCGTAAATAGAATAATCCATTATTGTTTCACCAGAAGGACCAAAAGCCTGAACTTGTTTCATACTTCCATATCTGCTGGCCATACCTGCTGCTAAAATTACTAGTGTTGGTTTCATAGAATAAGTATATGCAAAAATAGTTGGATGCTTTTGATTGTCAAAATTTTGAAAAATTGATCAATGTATTTTTTAAATTAATGAATCAATTTTTTTTGCTAATTCTTCATCTATAATTGTTACAACATCACCAGCATCATGTGTTGAAAGCCATATTTCTACAGTGTTCCAAACGTTTGTCCATAATGGATGATGGTTCATTTTCTCTGCTTCAAAAGCAACTCTTGTCATAAAAGCAAAAGCTTCTGAAAAATTATTGAATTGAAATTTTTTATATAATTTGTTATTGATATTTTGCCACATGTATAAAAAGTTTTAAATAATTAAATGATGTTTATTTTTAATTTGATCTGTTGACAATTCTACAACAAGTTGAACACCTACAATTTTTTTTAAAGAAGAGATAATCCATTTGTATTTTTCTTCATCTATTATTTCGCCTTTAATCAACCACAAAAAATCCATGTTTCTAAATTCAGGTAATAGATATTCTCCATCGTATTGATTTTGATAGATGAGATGTTCTAAAAAAGTCATAGGCTCATTCCACATATAAGTATTAAAAAAGTAGTTGCGTAGTTTCTTTTTTAATTGTAGTGGTTTTTCTGTGTTTAATTTAAAATTCATACCAAGTTGATGATTTATGTTCCAACAAAAAGAATAATTTTTAATTGGAGCCATAATACCCAACAACCGAGTACTCTCGAAAAAATCTGGTGCTAAAAAATCTTGATTAAGTTTTAATTTCATGAAATTTTAAAAAGTAATATTGAACTTAATTTCCTCTTCATTTCTTTTAATAATAAGTTGTGTACTGTCTCCTTTTTTAAATTTACTTAATGATTGCATATAACTCATTACATCTGTAAACTTATTATTACCTAATTGTAATAAAACATCTCCTGCTTGTAATCCTGTTCGTTCTGCTAATTTACCTTGGCTAACACCATCAATTTTTACTCCTATACCTGTAAAACCATAATCTGGAATTACGCCTAAACTTACAGTAAATCTTGAACTTTTTCCCATTGATGGTTCAGCAGTTTTTGTGAATATTAATTTTGATTCATGATTGGTTGTTCCAACGATATTATAAATTAATCTTACCACATCTGCTAAATTGTTATAATTAATTTTATCATGATCATCCGAAACTTTGTGATAGTCTGAATGACTTCCAGTGAAGAAAAATAAAACAGGAATATCTTTTCTATAAAAACTAGCATGATCACTAGGTCCTGTGCCAGTACTATCCATTTTTGTTATTAAAGGAGAACTTAAAGATGGAAATATTTGCCCCCAAGTTGGCGAAGTTCCAAAACCACCAATAGTTAATTTATGTGTAGTGTCATATCTACCAATCATATCTAAATTAATCATATAATTTTTTGAGATATTGATTGTTGGATTTTCTAGCCAATATTTACTACCAATTAAACCTAATTCTTCACCACTAAAATGAATGATTAAATAGTTGTTATTTGTGTATTTTGATTTTTTCAATAAACGGGCAATTTCTAGTAAAGCTGCACTACCACTGGCATTATCATCAGCACCATTATGAATGCCATGAAGTGTATCTAATGCATTTTTATCTTCTCCAAATCCTAAATGATCAAAATGGGCACCTAGAATAATGGTGTTAGTAGCTTGGTTATTTATAAAACCAACAATATTTTTTCCAACTCTTGATGTGTTGGTTATTGATATATTAAACTGAATATCGTAAGTTGTGATTAGATCTTTAAATTTATTTACAAATGATTTATAAGAAATATAAATGATGGGCTTTGATAAAACGTTTGATTTATCAAATTTTGTAAAAGATAAATTATCTACCAAATTTGAACTATTATAAAGAATTAATGCAGTAGCACCATTTGAGAAATATTTTTCTGCTTCTTTTTTTATAGATTCATTGATATCAAAATGTGGGTCTTCTCTATTTGGCTCTAATATATCTTTAATATCTAAAAACCAAGGCTCTCCAGCTTCTTTTAAAGCAATAGCTGTACTTGTAGTTGCATTTCCATTTGAACTATATGCTAAAGGGAAAAAATCTTCTTCTGCCAACAAATCCTGGCCATTTACTTTAAAAAATGATGCTTGTTTATAGAGTTTCCCTTCATCGTATGTAAATTCTTGAATGTATTTATCGTTGTTCCCTTGTGTTAAACCTATTTTTTTATATTGTTTAATAAGATAGTTTGCAGCTAATAATTCTCCTTTAGTTCCTGTTCTTCTTCCTTCTAATTCGTCTGATGATAAGTAAGTTACATAATTAGTGAGATTCTCAATAATTTGCATTTTCTCTTTGTTTTCAGTTCTGCTTAATTTTTTTATTTGAGTTTGAGATTGAACCAAGAATGGAGAAAATGCTATTATTAACAACCATTTATACATATAATTCTAATTTATGAATGCAAAGTTAATTTTATTTATGTTAGTATTTAGATGAACTATGGCTAATTGTTCACTATTTATACTTTTCTGTTTTGCTAGTAAGTTAAAAACATCTATTTTTGCCGACCCAAAAAGTGTGGTATGGGTAATAAACGTGAATTTGAAATTGCTTTTGTTGGATTAAAACCTGGAGTTCATGTTTACCATTATACTATAGGGGATAGTTTTTTTGAAAAATATGGAGTACAGGATTTTGATCAATGTAATTCAAATGTAAAACTGAGTCTTGAAAAACACAGTGGATTTTTGCGATTGCATTTCGATATTTCTGGAACCGTTAATGTAGATTGTGACAGATGTGGTAACCCTTTAACTAAGGAACTTTGGGATGAGTTTGATATCATTGTAAAGTTGGTTGATGAGCCAGAAGTCATGAATGAACAAGAAGAAGACCCAGATGTTTACTACCTAAGCAGAACAGAAAGTTATGTAAATGTTAGTGATTGGATTTATGAATTTGTTTGTTTAAGTGTGCCTTTACAAAGAACCTGTGAAGTAGATGACTCAGGAAAATCAACTTGTAATCCTGAGGTAATTGAAAAACTTAAACAAATGGAAGCCGATGTTCAAAAAGTAGCCAATCCATTATGGACTGGTTTAGATAAGTTTAAAGATTTAGAAAATTAGTATTTAAAAATAAATTAGCATTATGCCTAATCCAAAGAGAAGACACTCACAACAACGTAGTGCAAAAAGAAGAACTCATTACAAAGCTCAAGAAGTTACTTTAACTAAAGATACAGTTACAGGAGAAACACATGTTCGTCATCGTGCACATGTTAGCGAAGGAAAACTTTTTTACAAGGGTAAATTAGTAGCTGAAAAAGCTCCAGCAAAAGCCTAGTATTAATAACTATCTTTATCAAGCAAATGAATATTGGCTTTGATATGATGGGAGGAGATTTTGCCCCTGAACAAGCGGTTAAAG
>JAYVBS010000297.1:0-2297 GCA_043750315.1 Chitinophagaceae bacterium | reverse complement strand
ACACAATATTTATATTTCAATGCAGAGAATATTCTTGATGCTAAAACTATTTATAAATGTGCACCACCAATTAGAGAAGCAGAAAATAATCATCAACTTAAACAAGCATTAAAAAATAATATTTTAGATTTTATTACAACTGATCATTCACCTGCACCTAAGTCAATAAAAGAAATTGAGACTGGAAATTTAAAAAAAGCTTGGGGAGGCATTGCTGGTATTCAGTTTTTATTAAATGGTTCTTGGACTGCTTTAAAAGATATGATGAGTGTTGAACAATTTATTCCTCTAGTCACATCAAAACCTGCAAAGTTTTTAAATATTGAAAACAAAGGACAAATAAAAATTGGTTATGATGCTGATTTTGTAATTTGGAATGCAAATCAATCTAAAACAATTCAAGAAAAAGATATTTATTTTAAACATAAAATAAGTCCATATATTAGTGAAAAGCTTTATGGCATTGTGTTAGAAACTATAGTTAATGGTGAAACTGTTTTTCAAAACAATCATATCAAACAAAAAAATAAAGGAACATGGCTTTTGAAAAAGTAAAAGGAATTATTAAAGAATCACCATCATTTACACAATTAACAGATTTAGTTGCTGAAAGGCTTGGTGGTAAAGTATTATATGCAACTGATGATTTTTTTGCAGAAAAAGAAAATTTGCTAAAACCTACTCGAGGCATTTTTATAACTGATAAATATACTGAAAGAGGTAAATGGATGGATGGATGGGAGAGTAGAAGAAAAAGAACTCCAGGTCATGATTGGGCTGTGATTCAATTAGCCACATCTGGTAAAATAAATGGATTTGATATTGATACCAATTTCTTTTTGGGTAATCATCCTCCCCATGCATCAATAGAAGCCATTAATTTTAAAAATGCAAATGAAGTTGAAGATTGGGAAAAGCTTTCATGGAAAGAAATTCTTCCAAAATCTCATCTCGATGCAGGTTCTCAAAATTTTTATGAATGTAATAGTGATGAAATATTTACTCATTTACGTTTACATATTTACCCTGATGGAGGTGTTGCAAGATTGAGAGCATATGGTGAAGTATTTAAAAATTGGAACAATGTTTCAGCAGAACAAGAAATTGATTTGAGTGCTGCAATCAATGGTGGCAAGGCTTTGGCATGTAATGATATGTTTTTTAGTGCTATGAGTAATTTAATAATGCCAGGACGTGGAGTAAATATGGGTGATGGTTGGGAGACCAAAAGAAATAGAACTCCAAATAATCGTGATTGGGTAATTGTAAAACTTGCACATCAAGGTATAGTTGATAAAGTGATTGTTGATACTTGTCATTTTAAAGGCAATTATCCCGATTCATGTTCTATTGAATGTTGTAATACTTTGAGTGATGAAAATGTGATTCAAAATAAAGTAGAATGGAAAACATTATTACCACAACAAAAATTAAGTGCAGATCATATTCATGAGTTTGATGAAGAAGTGAAAAAGAAAAATATGATTACTCATGTTCGATTAAATATTTTTCCAGATGGTGGTATAAACAGATTAAGATTATTAGGTAAAATAGTAAAATAGTGACAATTAGCATCATCTTATATATAGTATTAACAAGCATTTTAATTATGCTTGTAGTGTTATCACATAAACTTCCATCCATTATAAAGTTTATTAATTCTGGTGATGAAGAGAATGAAAATTTATCTACATCTCAAAATTTTATTTATACTGGAATTATTCTTGTAATAATTTGTCTTATTCTTAATACTTATGTTTTAGTAAAAGGAACTCCACAAGAAAATCATTTAATGGAGTGGTTAAATATTGTAATACGATTAATGCATTTTACATTTGGTATTGCATGGATTGGTGCATCTTTTTATTTTGTTTTTTTAGAAAATGCTTTAAATAGAACTGAAAATGTTAGAGATGAATTATCAGGAAATTTATGGGCAGTTCATGGTGGTGGATTTTATTATTTAGAAAAATATAAAGTTGCTCCAAAAACTATTCCTAAACATTTACATTGGTTTAAATACGAAGCTTATTTTACATGGCTTAGTGGCTTTTGTTTATTATTTGTTGTTTATTATTTTAATGCTTCGGCTTTTTTAATTGATAAAAATGTTTTAGACATCACAGCAACTCAAGGAATTTTAATTGGGATAGGGTCTTTTATTATTGCATGGTTGATGTATGATTTATTATGTAAATCCCCTCTTATAAAAAAACCTTTACTTTTTGCATTTATTGGATTTGTTTTATTAGTTGGATTTGCTTGGTTTTATGCTCATGTGTTTAACAGTAGAGCAG
>JAYVBS010000296.1:0-2299 GCA_043750315.1 Chitinophagaceae bacterium | reverse complement strand
ATTAACCATCATACTCATATTCACCAAAGCCCTGCTATTAATTTGCACATTTGAATAATTTACTAAAGCCCTGCTATTTACAAGTGCTCTACTATTTACAAGTGCTCTTGAATCAACTAAAGCAATTACATTATTCACCACTTTACTTTCATGCGTTAATTGAATACTATTTATTACTGCTGTTGGGTTTGATAAATTTGCTGTTGGGTCTAGAGTATAATTAAATTGAATATTATCTATTTTATCTCCATAAACTAATGATTTGTTTTGAGGAGTAATAGTTAGTTTAAGACGGGCTACCGTTATTGTTCCATTTACAAATTCGTAATTATATAACTCTAATAAACTAATATCTGTTGGTGATAGATTATTAGTGAAAGGTGAAAGTGGTTGAATAAAATAAAGCCCTGCGTTGGTTAAACTATTTACTGGTGTATTAAATTGTAAATTATCTAATTTTAATTCAGCTAATGTTAAACTAGTAGGATCGAGTGGTTGACCATTCACAGTTACCCTAAAAGTAAAAGCTGGTAGTGATTCACCATATTTCTTAGTTTTATTATCTGCAATTATTCTAATATTCTTTTTTGGAATATCAAAAAATCTAAGTGTATCAGATAAACCACCATCTAATAAACTACTACTTATTGGTGCTGTTGCTAATTGAATTGATGGATTACCACCTATATAAGATGGAATGGTTGATGTTGCTGAATATTCATTAATAACAGTTGTTGGAATCTCATTGCCTCTAAAAAGTATTTTGGTTTCAGGCGACAAATTTTCTCCGTGTACTTTAACTGTTGTACCTGCTGCAAAACTTGAGTCTCCAACTGATTCTAAAGAAATTAATTTTGGTTTTGGTTTTGCAAATGATTTCAACATTGCATCTGCTTGAATTAAACCAGCACCTGATGCTTGGTCAAATCCTGAACCATACATATCAATGGCAGTACTCTGAATACTCGATTTTATTTGAGCAGGTGAAAGTTGTTGATTTGAAAATTTTTGTTTTGCTTCTATTAATAAAGCTGCTACAGCTGCCACATGTGGTGCTGCTGCTGAAGTTCCAAAGAAATTGGGAAATGCATCACCATCAATATTTACACCACCCATATTTACAGTAGTGTTTACACCATTGGGTGCTGAAATATCTGGCTTGTTTCTATCTACATTATCTATTAAAGTTCCTCCTCTAGATGAAAAAGAAGCCACAGTTGGCACACCGCCAAACTGAGGAGTGTTGGTATATAAAACTGCACCAACAGTTAATGCACCAGCAGCGTTGGCTTGGCCAACAATTGTTCCTTTTCCAGATCCAGATAATTGTTCCAAAACACCCTCACCTCTAAAAAGAACATACTTAAATTTAACATTACTGCCAGATGATTTTATGATCATCAAATTAGTTTCAGTATTTTCATTAACAGTAAATGGTAAAACTTCAATAGGGTCTCCTCCTAAATTATTTCTATTAAATCCAAATAATGAAGTACCGTCGTTGTTAGTTAAATAAATATCTAAATCGGTTTGTGTTCCAGAATTTCCACCTAAGGAATAAACATTATCATCCCATTGTAAAACAAGTGTATAAGTTCCAGGAACAAGATTTAATTTTTGAAAAGTAGAAGTTCCAAAATTATGAGCTAAGCCAGTATTACCAATTGGTGCAGTGGTTGGACTAAAACTGCTTTCATAAGATTTTGAACCATAGTTTCCTGCTGCTGAAACATAAGTAACCCCATTTGCAACTACTTCATCAACAGCTTTTGAAACTACACCATCTTTATAAAATGGTTCTGTTATATAAGTAATATCATCAACAATTACTTTACATCCACTTAATGCTAATTCTTTAATGCCTTCAGCAAAATCACCTGGGCTAATAAAACCTGTTCTAAAAGCCAATGTAGATTTTGGAGCAACGTCATGAATAATTTGTAACATAGCCCTGCCTTCATCTGACTTTCTACCAAAAGGAAAATCTAAAAGAACATGAACTGGAGTTGTATTTCCATTTGGATTTGTTGTGCCAGGTAAATCGCCATTTGAAACATCAGCTAAAGCAGGATCGTTTGGAATGGTATTATAACTATCAGACATTACACCAACTTTTACACCAGAACCATTAATGTCAAATCCACTTTTTACAATATTTGATCTCATTGCAATATCGCCTTGAGAAGTGGTTAAACCAGACTTGGTTAAAGGTTGATATAGTGGTCGTGAAAATCGTAATAGGCTAGTTTGTTGATTAAGATTTAATAAGTTTGTAATGGGAATACTACCTGTAATAGTT
>JAYVBS010000295.1:0-2305 GCA_043750315.1 Chitinophagaceae bacterium | reverse complement strand
TGAATACGAAATAATAGAACCAAAATCTAAAACTAATGAATCTGTTGAAGCATTAAAAACTGCATAAGTTAATGGGTCTGCAGCATCATAATTACTATTAAAAGCCTTAGTAGGATTGTCAACAGAGTTATTTGTTTGAGCAGAAGCTGTATCACTATAAGCAACCATATAACTAAACCCTGGGTAACAACCATTAGCATCTGGCGTACCCACACCCACTGTAATTAAAGCAGTATCACATAAAGTTGGGTCACAAACAATATATTTTGCTGTAGCAACCCCTGTAAAACCAACTGTTGGTGTAAAAGTTACAGTTGTTCCATTAGTGGTCCAAACTCCATTGGTTTGATTAATAACATTAGTAACAACTAAAGCATCCCCATCGGCATCTGTATCATTAGCTAATACATTAATCGTTACACTGGTATTGGCATAACCACATTCAGACAAAATAGTTCCAGCATCTGCAACTGCTACTGGTTTCCTTGGTGGAGGTGCAATTGTAATTGGAATTGAAATAAAAGATTTTCTACCACAGTTATCTGTAATAATACAACTTAATACACATGCTGTATTATTAGCTACATTTGGTGGTGTATATGTTGGATTAGCAATTATTGCATTAGAAAAACTTCCTCCACAAGAAGCACTCCATTGATAAGTATACGTTTGACCAGTGAAGATTGATGACACACTTACAGAAGGAAAATAATTTGTTCCAGATCTTAATAATTGACCAGAACTTATACCTGATGTGGCCACCTGCGGGGCTTTTTCAATATTCTGAAAAAAGCTAAAATTTAAAAATGCTCTTTGTGCAGCAACCTGTGCTTCTGAACTTCCACCTACATTATGCCCAGCTTCATACATTACATATCCTCTGTTAGTACTATCAAAAGCTCTACCATAAACAATAACTGCTGCAACATTTCCATTTGCCAAATTTGGACTTACAACATTGGTTTGTGTAGGATCGTATGTAATTATTTTTGAACCAACCCTCCAACGTGTTGCACCACCAACATCTGTAGATTGTTTTGGAATATAAATTTGTTCTGAACCATTTGTTTGAGCAGCATCTGTAATTCCTAAATATTGAGCTACAGGATCATCAAATAATCTGTGTATATAAGGTATTGAACCATTATTATGATTAGTCCATAATTTTAAACTGTTTTCTGGCCATGGTATTGGTGTATATGTTGTTGTTCTTGTGGAAAGAAAATTCATCTGCTCAGCACTATTCGATGGATTGATTGAATTCTCTAATGCACTCACAGCATGACATCCAGCCCAAATTGAACCTCTACTCGTTTTATTCCAAGTATATAAATTTCCATGTGTAGTCCATTTTGGATCTGCATGTGGCATGGCATACAAATCATCGCAATTATTTAAAGTTTGTGGCGATTTCCAATTATATGCTCCCGGAAAAGCGGCATTTGTAATACCCGCGTTAATTAAAAAAGCCTCTGCAATGCTACCATTGGCTGCATCTAATGTCCAGCGTGGTGCTGATGTTAATGTATACGTCACATCAACAGTTAAAGCAGTTGTTGTTGTTGTTGTTACAACACCCTGACCTTGCCAATATGTAATTCTTGCCTGAACTGCAGTTGAAATAAATTCTTTTGGTATGATGAAAGTTCCCCCTTTGAATGCTAGTGAATTATAAATAAAATCGCTTGCATCTTTTCCTTTGCCTTGGGCAATAACCCATTTTATGGGAACTTGATAGTTTCTAATTAAATCATAAACAGCCCCATAAGGTTTTAAAGAATTGGCAATGGTTTGAGGCGATTGCCCCATATTAATAATAACAGAACCTGTAGTTAATGTTTCATTGGCAGCATTTGCAGAAATGCTAAAAAAAGCGAATAAAGAAATTACAAAAACATTTTTGCATTTTCTTTTTGCTTTCAATCCAATGTTGTTCAAAAGACTGAATACTAATTCAAGCAATTGAACAAACCCTAACTCAATAAATTGAATCAATATCTTTAGGGTACGATTGTTCATTTTACGTTTTTAAAGCTTATTAGCTTTTGGATTAAACAACATGTTAACTCATTATCAACTTCGAGTTTTTGTTACTCCCTTTCTTATCGAAACCTAAAATGCTTATTGATGTGGCCCAAGTATCTTGGTTAAGGATTTTTGAATAGTTAGGCTATTCAAAAAAATTAATTGTTACATGGGTCGGTTATCAAAAATGCACAAGACAATCAGGAGTAATCGTTTGATAACGTAAAATGATGTAGTATTATTATGTAGAAATTTTATTAAATCAAGAAAAAATCTGCAG
>JAYVBS010000294.1:0-2310 GCA_043750315.1 Chitinophagaceae bacterium | reverse complement strand
GCTTTGGCTTGGTCAGGTGTATCTTCATAAATAAAACTTGCCTCCAATTCAATTTGCATGTAATTGTCTGGCGTATGAGCAAAGCCTTGCTGTGCTTTACGTTGAGCATACAACTTAATTAAATCGAATGCAATTTCTTTAACCTTGGCTTTAGTTTTTTCTTTTAGTTTATTCCATACATCACTACCTAATTTATTAATCTTTGGTTCTGTTCCATCTTTACCTGTGAACTTAGAAATTTTATGAAGTGAGTTGATGTTTACATAAAGTATATCACTATCCTTATAAATAATTCTTACAGCTTCTTGTAATTTACCATTGATATCTAATTTTTGTAACCCACTATATCTTCCAACACCATGATCCATGTGTGAAACAAAATCTCCAGGTTGTAAGTCACGTAAGGTTTTTAAGGTAAGAGCTTTGTTTTTGTTGAAGGCCTGTTTAACCTTGTATTTATGATATCGTTGAAATATTTGATGATCGGTATAGCAAACTATTTTCAATTCATCATCAATAAAACCTTCATGAATTGCTGTTGCAATTGGAACAAAATTAATTTCTGTATTAAGGTCTTTAAAAATGGTATAAAGTCTTTCTAGCTGTTTGGCTTGTTCTGCAAAAAGATAAATCTCATAACCATTGGCTTCATAGTTTTTTAGATTGCTAATCAGCATTTCAAAATTTCTGTTGAAACTTGGTTGAGCTTTTGTGGAATGTTGAATGATGAATGTTGAATGTTGAATGTCTAAATCATTTTCATCTTCACTTTTTGTTTTTGACTTTTGACTTTTGAATTGATTTTTAGCTCCAAACTCAACAATAGTTCTACTTTGCAATTGCCTTTCTAAAGTTGCAATTGGAACAAAATCTTCTAGCTTAACTTCTTTAACAATTTTGGTATCATCAATTGAGTCGTCAATCAACTGTTCACTGTCAACTGAATTGTCGGCTGTTGTCTGTTGACTGTGGACGAATAAAGACAATGCTTCCTCCTGCAATTCAATAGTTTCTTTAATAATCTCCCAATCTTTTAACCAAACAATGGTATTCTCTGAAAGATATTCTAATAAAGTAATTTTTTCATTACTCTCAAATTGTGTTTCAACATTTGGAATAATTGAAACTTGTAAAATTTTTCTTTCACTCAACTGAGTTTCTGGATCAAAAATTCTAATACTGTCAACTTCGTTTCCAAATAATTCAACTCGGTAAGGTTTATCGTTTCCAAAAGAATATATATCTAAAATGCCACCCCGTAAAGCAAACTGACCAGGTTCATATACAAAATCTGTTCTGCTAAAACCATACAGTACAAACAATTCCATAATGCCATCCAAATTGATGGTATCATTGGCTTTGATGTGAATGATATTGCTATTTAATGTAGATGGAATCACTACTTTTTCAAACAAAGCTTCAGGATAAGTAACAATAATTTTTTTATTGCCACCAAAAGAAAGCTTAGTCAACATTTCTGTTCTCAACATTACATTGGAGGAGTTGAGTAACTTAAAATTCTTTTTGTTTTTGTAAGATGATGGGTAGTAGAATAAATCTAAAGCTTGAGTTAGATTTTCTAATGAGTTATGAAAATAAGCAGCTTCTTCAGAATCATTTAGAACAATTAAATGATTGAGATTGCTCGATTGTTCATTAGCAAAAACTGCACTCACTACAAATTCAATTGAACTACCTTGTAAATTTTTTAGAAATATTTTTGATTGAGCAATAGATAGCTGCTCCATCAATTTTTTTAGGTGGGGGGATGATTGAAATTTATCCTGCAACACACTCAAGTTCATAAAGCATTGCAAATATACAGTTCAGTAATTGAAGCTTGAATGTTGAGATTATTTTTTCCTTAAATAAGCAATCGTTAAAACTCTAACTACAAAATACTTTTAATTACTTCCACCATTTTATTTCCTTTGGCAATAACTTGTTCTTCTGTCCACAGTAAACTAATGGCAGTAGAAATGCATCTACTCATCACAGCATCACTCACACTAAAATCTTGAGTATTGAGTTTTTCTAAACTTTCTTTTTGAGATTCTGTTAATGAAAATAAGCTTTTTGCAGTTTTTAAGTGATCCCATTTTTTTATATAATGCCAATTATTATCGTACCAATAAAAATTTCCGGCCAAAATATTTTGGGCTTTCATTTCTGCAGCAAATGCTCTGGTTTGTGCTTCTGTTGGCAAAAACCAACTTAAAAAAGTACAACTATCACCGTCAACATCTTGTACATTTCTAAAACTAACTTCAGGAACTGTTGCTAAAATTTCTTTCAACATTTTACAGTTTT
>JAYVBS010000293.1:0-5397 GCA_043750315.1 Chitinophagaceae bacterium | reverse complement strand
TTTTATCAATTATTAATAACAAAAAACACCCGTAATATTAGAAAAGACTAATCGGGAAAATTACAATGAAAAAGGTACTTACATTATGTTTTGTTTTTGCAGCCAGTTTCTTCATAACTACAAGTTCTGAAGCTCAACAAGTTAAAATTGGTTTTTTTGATGAACAAGCTGTTTTGGCTTTAATGCCAGGAATTGGAAAAGTTGATACTTTATTACAGAGTTATGTAGCCGATTCTTTAAACCCAAGAAGAGATTATATTTTAAGTGAATTAAAAAGAAAAGATAGCACTTTAAGAGCCGATTCTGCTATTGGTAAATTAACCCCACAAGTTAAAGATATCATGCAAAAAGAAATGTCTCAAGATTTCTATACAATTCAAAACTGGCAACAAATTCAACAAGAAGCCATTCAATCTAAACAAGATCAATTGTTGTTGCCTTATCGCCAAAGAGTATATGGTATATTACAAGATATAATTAAAGAACAAAAATATACGCATGTTTTTAAACCTGCAGATGTGATTTATGCAGAAAAATCTGATGATATTGCTTTAAGAGTTTTATCTGGATTAAAAATTCCTTTGCCAAAAGAAGTTACTGATGCAATTAAAGATGCAGGTATTGGTGCAAGTTCTGCCCCAGCCAAACCAGCAACTAAAAAACCATAATTGTTTTAATTGCATAAAAAAATCTCCACAATTTGTTGGAGGTTTTTTTATGCAATTAACTCAACAAATAATCAATTGCTTACTTTTGTTTGCTTACAACCATTAGATAGTAAAATTTAAAATGAATCAAGCCAAGAGATATTTAGTAACATCGGCTTTGCCCTATGCAAATGGTCTAAAACATATTGGCCATTTAGCTGGTGCTTATTTACCTGCAGATATTTATACACGCTATTTAAAAGCACAAAAAAGAGATGTTGTTTTTGTTTGTGGAAGCGATGAACATGGTACTGCTATTCCTATTCAAGCAATGAAAGAAGGTACTACTGCTCAAGCAATCATAGATAAATATCATCCAATCATTGAACAAAATTTTAAGGATTTAGGTATTGAATTTGATATTTATCATCGAACATCTTCACCCTTACATCACGAAACTGCACAAGAATTTTTTTCTAATTTAAATAATAAAGGTGATTTAGAAATTAAAGAAACTGAACAATATTTTGATGAAGCCACCAATACATTTTTAGCAGATAGATTTATTAAGGGAACATGCCCCAATTGCAGCTATAACAATGCTTTTGGCGATCAATGTGAAAAATGTGGCAAAAGTTTAAGCCCCGAAGAATTAATAAATCCAGTTTCTACTCTAAGTGGAAATGCACCAATAAAAAAAGCAACTACGCACTGGTATTTACCTTTAAATAAACATGAAGATTTTTTAAGAGAATGGGTGTTAAAAGAACATGCAGCTGATTGGCGTGCAACTGTAGTTGGTCAAGTAAAAAGTTGGGTTGATGGTGGTTTACAACCACGTGCAGTTACAAGAGATTTAGATTGGGGGGTTAAAGTTCCAGCCTCCCCCAACCCCTCCCAAGGAGGGGAGTTAGATATTGATGATGCAGATAGTGATTATAAATACCAAACAGCAGACCCAGCTGTTTATAAATTGCTTAAAGAGTTTGTTGCAAAACACAGAAATAATCCAACTGAAGCTGAAAAATCTTTATGGGATTTACTAAGAGACAAAAAATTAGGCTATAAATTCAGAAGACAACATATCATAGGAAATTATATAGCCGATTTTGTTTGTATAAAACATAAGTTAATTATAGAAGTTGATGGAAATATTCATCAATTACCCGAAAATATTATTAGTGATGAAGAACGTACAAAGGAGTTAAATAAACTTGGCTTTGAAGTAATTCGTTTTACTAATAATGAAGTATTATTTGAAACAGAAAAAGTAAATGCATCTATCTCTAAAAAGTTAGAAATAATTGCTATAACTCAGCCTGCTTCACAAATCCCCCCTTCGGGGGGTGGGGGGGCTAAAGTTCTCTACGTTTGGTTCGATGCACCAATTGGTTATATTTCTGCAACAAAACAATGGGCTCTAAATAATAACAAAGATTGGAAGCCTTATTGGTATGATAAGGATACAAGTTTAGTTCATTTTATTGGAAAAGATAATATTGTTTTTCATGCCATCATTTTTCCAGTAATGCTAAAACTTAATGGAAATATTTTACCATCAAACATTCCTAGCAATGAGTTCATGAATTTGGAAGGAGATAAAATGAGTACTAGTCGTGGGTGGAGTATTGAAATGGATGATTATATCAACGATTGGATTAAACCAGAAAATGGTGGTGGACAAATGGCAGATGCTTTACGATACTATCTTACAGCAATTGCACCAGAAACAAAGGACAGTGAGTTTACCTGGAAAGGATTTCATCAATCTTATAAAAGCGAGTTAAGTGATATTCTAGGAAATTTTGTAAATCGTTCTTTAGTATTAATGCACAAACTCTGCAATGGTAAAGTGCCTATTTTTCATAATGATATTATTGATGATGATGATAAACAATTGATTCAAGATATTCATCAAACAAAAATTATTATAGAAAAATTATTAGAAGAATTTAAATTTAGAGAAGCACAATTTACTGTAATAGATTTAGCAAGAAAGGGAAATCAATATTTGCAAAAAAAAGAACCTTGGAAACTGACATCAATCGAGAGTGTACGAACTACAGAAAACCAAAAAAAGATTGATAACTGCATTCATCTTTCTTTACAACTAACAGCAAATCTTGCCATTCTCATTAATCCATTTTTGCCAAATACTGCAAAGAAAATGTTAAGCTTGATGAAGGTGGTTGATAAAATGCTAGAATGGCAAAATGCAGGTACAGTAACACTTTTAAAAGTTGGTTATAGTTTAAGAGCACCTGAAATTTTATTCAGAAAAATTGAAGATAGTGAAATTGAATTTCAAATAGAAAAACTAAAAAACAAAAGTTTAAAAACTAAAATGGAACCTAACGATAAACAAGAAACAACTAACGAATCAACCAATCAACCAATCATTAAATCAACAATACAATTTGATGATTTTGCTAAAATAGATTTAAGAATTGGAACAATAATTAATGCAGAAAAAGTAGAAAAGGCAGATAAACTTTTAAAGCTAGAAGTAGATTTAGGCTTTGAAAAAAGAACAATTGTATCAGGAATAGCACAACATTTTAATCCCAATGAAATTATTGGTAAACAAGTAACAGTAGTTTGCAATCTTGCCCCAAGAAAAATGAAAGGTATTGAAAGTAATGGAATGATATTAATGGCAGAAGATAAAACTGGTAAATTATTTTTCATAAATTCACCAGAAAATATAGATTCTGGCAGTACAGTAAGTTAAAATTTAGTAAAATTGTTCATTAATATCCTTAAAATAATATCTTCTTTTAATAAAAACTAAAACAATCTATAATAAAACACTTACATATTTAGTAAAAACTATATTTTTGCTGTGTAACTAAAACGTTTAAAAATGTCAGACATCGCTACAAGAGTTAAAAAAATCATCGTAGATAAATTAGGAGTTGATGAAGGTGAAGTAACAACAGAAGCTTCTTTTACTAATGATTTAGGAGCAGATTCTTTGGATACAGTTGAATTAATTATGGAATTTGAAAAAGAATTTAATATTTCAATTCCTGATGAGCAAGCTGAAACCATTACTACAGTTGGTCAAGCTGTTGCTTATTTAGAAGAACACGCAAAGTAAGAATTACATTAAACTGGAATAATTTCAATCCGCCTTTCTTTCGGCATTTGCCATAAGTTTGGCGGATTATTTATTATAAAATAATTTTATCATTATAAACTTATTGGTTACTCTATCGTAACTTAGTAGGTATTGTATTTTAATATTATTATCGTATTCATAAAAGTTGTCGTATGCAATTAAAAAGAGTAGTTGTAACAGGTATTGGAGCTTTAACACCAATTGGAAATAATTTAAATGATTATTGGAATGGGTTAATCAATGGCGTTTCTGGTGCTGCACCTATTACCTTGTTTGATGCATCGAAGTTTAAAACAAGATTTGCTTGTGAAGTTAAAAATTTCGATCCTACAGAATTTCTCGATAAAAAAGAAGCTAGAAAATTAGATCGCTTTGCTCAATTTGCTTTGGTAGTAAGTGATCAAGCAATGACTGATGCTGGATTGAATAAAGAAAACATCAACCCAGATAGAGCAGGTGTTGTATTTGCAAGTGGCATTGGTGGACTATCTACCTTTCAACACGAAGTTGCTGCTTTTACTTTAGGAGATGGAACACCTCGTTTCAATCCTTTCTTCATTCCAAAAATGATTTTAGATATTGCTGCTGGACATATTAGTATGAGGCATAATTTACGTGGACCAAACTTTGCTGTTGTTAGTGCATGTGCAAGTAGCACAAATGCAATAGGTCAAGCTTTTGATATCATTCGACTTGGAAAATCTGATATTGTATTAGCTGGTGGCAGTGAGGCTGTGATTTGTGAAGCTGGTGTAGCTGGATTTAATGCTATGAAAGCCATGAGTGAAAGAAACGATGATCCAACTACTGCAAGTAGACCATATGATAAAGATAGAGATGGTTTTGTTATGGGAGAAGCAGGAGGCTTATTGGTTTTAGAAGAATTAGAACACGCCAAAGCAAGAGGTGCTAAAATATATTGTGAAGTTATGGGTTGTGGTGCAACTGCAGATGCTTATCATATCACTGCTCCTCATCCAGATGGTATGGGTGCAAGAAATGTAATGTTAGCAGCTTTAAAAGAAGCCAACATGCAACCAGAAGAAATTGATTATATCAACACACATGGAACAAGCACACCTATTGGAGATGGTGCAGAAGTAAAAGCCATCACCCAGGTTTTTGGAGAACATGCATATAATCTTAATATCAGTGCTACAAAAAGTATGACAGGTCATTGTCTTGGTGCTGCTGGTGTTATTGAAGCAATAGCATGTATAATGGCTGTAATTAATGATGAGGTTCCTCCAACCATCAACCATTTTACTGATGACCCAGATATAGATCCAAAACTTAACTTTACTTTTAACAAAGCTCAAAAAAGAAATGTAAACGCTGCATTAAGCAACACATTTGGTTTTGGTGGCCATAATGCTTGTGTTATTGTAAAAAAATATCAATCATAGAAACCGTTTTGCATTTTGCAAAGACTAACAAATTTTCTTAAACCCTCTGCAAAAGCTTTATTTAAAAAGCAAATAGAAAATGTTTTATCTATAAGAATTGCTAATGCAGATTTATACGAAATTGCATTAAGTCATAGAAGCATTAAAGAAACCAATAATGCTAACAACGAAAGATTAGAATTTTTGGGAGATGCTGTATTGAGTAGCATTGTAGCCGATTACT
>JAYVBS010000292.1:0-5406 GCA_043750315.1 Chitinophagaceae bacterium | reverse complement strand
CAGAAAGTATTTACTATATTGGTCATCATAAAGGTTTAGCCATAGGCAATGGAATGTCGTTTTACATTCTACATTTAATACCAATTATAGGTTGGATTCTTGCACCCTCCTATGCTGTAATAGCTGCTACTATTAGTTTACATGAAATAAAAAATAATTCTACTGATTCTCTACAGTAAGATAAGGTGCAATTTTTTTATAAGTAGATTCATTTACAAAAAC
This sequence comes from Chitinophagaceae bacterium, assembly GCA_043750315.1. Lineage (GTDB taxonomy): Bacteria > Bacteroidota > Bacteroidia > Chitinophagales > Chitinophagaceae > CAIVPM01. The sequence goes on along the minus strand of JAYVBS010000292.1, from coordinate 5,184 downwards.
AATTTTCCTAATGTCATTTACAGTATTAAAATTTCCATATTTATTTCTGTAATAAACAATTGCTTTTGCTAATTCAAATGTTATATATGGATGTTTAGAAAGTTCTGCTTCATTGGCAAGATTAATATTTAACTGACGAATATTATTACTAGAAAAAATTAGATAAGGCAAAATGCTTTGATACAAAGAATCAGTTATTCCATATGTTTCTTTAATCTGTTCAATACTTAAAAATCCACCCAATTTTTCTCGATAATTATAAATTTTATAAGCATAGTTTGCTGTAATTGGTAAATGCTTATAATCATCAATAGATGCAGTATTGATATCAATATTTTTTGGAGTTGATGATTTATTGTTAGTATAAGAATTGAATTTTGAATAAGAATTCTCAATGGTAATAAATGGAACTAAAACATCAGCATCTTCTTTTTTCAATCCCCAAATTTTTCTAAAGTCATCTGGCTTTCTAAAGCTTCCGCCTTTATTTCTATAATTGAAAATTGTTTTAACAAGTTTAGGGCTCAGCCCAAGTTTTAGAAATCCATTTTCATCTAATGTATTTGGATTAAACTCAAATGCTTTTAAAGGTTTATTGCTGGCTTCAACATAGTTATAATTTTCATTTCTTTTATAGCTTGGTTTATCTGCAACTACATCTATACTCACTTGATGAGCCAAAATAGAATCTGCAATTTTTGCTAATGAAGAATCAAAAGGTTCTTTTGATTTTTTGTAAGAATAATAATATGGCAGTGAAATAAATATTGCTATTATAACAAGAATGATGATGGCAATAATAGATTCCTTTTTTGAAAAAGTAAAGTAATCTTTCAAAAATTTTTTCATAAAAATAATTCTGTTACAAATCTAAAACTAATCCATCAAAAGCCAACTGTATGTGGTTTGGCAAATCTGCATTAACATCTTTGTGCAAACCCATTTGATGACTAATATGAGTAAAATAAACTTTTGGAATTTGTATCGCATTGCTTAAATCAACTGCTTCTTGTAAAGTGAAATGAGAAATATGAGACTTTTTTCTAAGAGCATTAAGAACTAATGTTTTTGAACCAATAATTTTTTGCAATTCTGTTTCATCAATTTTATTTGCGTCTGTGATGTAAGTAAAATCTCCAATTCTAAATCCAAGTACAGGCATTTTTAAATGCCAAATTTTTATGGGTTCAAACACAATATCACCAATTACAAATTTTTCTTCATCAATTAAATGAATGTCAAAGCTTGGAATTCCAGGATATTTGTCTTCGGCAAAAGCGTAATGCATTTCTTTCATCACTCCATGTAAAGTGATTTCATTTAAATAAAGCGGCATAGCCTTTTGGCTGAAAAAATTATATGCTTTAATATCATCTAACCCTCCAATATGATCTTTATGAGGATGAGTAAACACAATTGAATCAACTTGTTTAGTATTTGTTCGTAACATTTGATACCTGAAATCTGGAGTTGTATCTATTACTACAGTTGTTGTAGCAGATTGAACAAGAATACTACTTCGCAATCTTTTGTCTTTTTCATTACTAGAAGTGCATACCTCACAAATACAACCAATCATAGGAACACCACTACTTGTTCCTGTGCCTAAGAAAGTTATTTTTATTTGAGTATTCAATAAATTATGCGATGATTAATGTTTTGTTCAATAAGCCATCATAAATTTTTTGGCTTTCTAAAGTTAGTTTATCGAAGTTAATATTAAGTTTAGGAATTAAATCTACTAATGTATTTATCCTTCCTTCAATATCTAAAAATTTATTTAATACTACAACTCTTTTTTCTTCCAATAAACACCAGCCACTTTGAAAATTACCTCGTTCATAACGAACTGTAAATTCAGATTGACTTATGACATTTTCTAATTTATCGAGGGTATGTTGTGTTAGTTTCATAGCATTAATATAAAGCACAAAAATAAATGAGATAAAAAAAAAGAATAAATTTTATTATCCACAGAATTTAATGATGAAGTTACCTATTGAATAAGATTTCTGTTGCACCAAAACCAAATTGTTCTTGATATTGGTTTATAAAACTTTTTACTTCTTTTCGAACTTTTAAAAGGCTATGAATTTCTTCTTTTAATTTTCCTTTACCCACACCATGTATAACAATAAATTTTGGAATCTTATTAACTACTGCTAGGTGATACCATTTTTCAAAAGTTTCTAACTGAATGCTTAATATTTCAATGTTCGATTTTCCTTGCCAGTTATCTATAATTTTTTCAATATGCAAATCAATAACAGACTGTGCAGGTTGTAAATGTTCCTTAATTTTTGAAGCATCGTAAACTTTAAATCCTTTGTTGCTAAGTTTGGTTAAATCGAAATTTTCATGATAAACTTTAATTGGATATTCATCAAATAGCTTAAATAAAAAAGCTGTTTCATTTTTTTGTTTTAGTTGTTCAATTTTTTCATAAACTTGTTTTGGCTTTAGTTTTAAGTTGGTTTCAAAATAATCTTGATGATGTTTATCTTGTGTTGTTAAACTAAACTCAAAAATAATATTCGGACTATCATTTAAATTTTCGAAAAGTATATCTTGAAGATGATTTTGATGTGATGATGGAATGTCAATTTCTAATTCATACTGCTTTTCCCCGTTAAGTTCTAAGCTAAATTTTGAGTGAAGATTTAAGGCAATTTGATTAATTAAAAAAATTTGTAAGTAGTTTACTACTTCATCATCAAATTCATCTAAACTAAATTTTGGAACAACTGCAACCCAAACACCTTTTTCTTTTGTAAACGTATTAATTGAAGAGTTTGATGATTTAATGTCTTGTGTTTGAGAAAATTCGTTTTTTGGTTTTTGAATTAAATTTTTATCTTTTGTAAAACGAAGGAAATAAGGAAAATCAATTTGATCCATATATGCAGGAAACTTAACCCCTCTAACTTCAATCATCACCATTTTATCATCAATAATATCAATTACATATCCTTCTTCATTTGAATGTAAAACAATAATCTCGTCTCCTATTTGATATTTCATTATTAAAAAATCTCGAGTTTCCCAATTACAGTCTACTCAAAAAATATTGAGATGTTTAAATTTTTTTAGGCTTAACTATTTTTTCAACTTTCTTTTTGATTACTTTTTTCTTAGCATATGCATCATCAAAAAAGCAATCCATTCCTCTTCTATTTCCACAGCTACCTTTTTCTTTTATTATAATTGAATTTCTGCCAAATGTGAAATTAATTATACAAGGATCTCCACCAACCAAGTATACTGCATGTGTACTATCGGTTAATTTCATTTCACCTTTTAATTCACCAATACAAGTACCATTGTTTTTCTCAATATGCAAAAAGAAAATATAATTTTGTCTAGTTCTTCCATCTCGTAAAGAAATAAAGTTTCTTTCATCCTCAACATAATTTCCTGAATATTTGTAAGTTGTAGCAAGAGTATCAATGGGGTTCACTAAAATGTTGGTCATTTCACTTTTTTCATTACTTTCTTTTACAACTTGTAAAAAGCCCTTATTCATAAATGCCCATCCAATTTTACTGTATTTAAATTCTTTGTCATTTAATGCTTTCTCTTTACTTACAAAAAATGTTGGTTCTCTGTTAATACTCAAATTATAATTGTATTTATCGTCTTTACTAACAGAATATAATTTTTTTGAAGCTAAATAATTATTCTTTTTATCAAGTGCAACTACAAATACTGAGGGCAATTTATTTTTAACAGAAACTAATAATAAATATATTTCATCATTTTTCTGAATTCTGCCAAGTGCATGAAATGAATACTTTTTTTCGCCTTCAGCAAGGCTTTTAATAATTGAATCAGGAATAAATTGGTTTAAATGACGAGCATGAATTTTAATGGAATCAGCTAATGAAATAATTTCTTTATCAGTAGCAGAAAAGTTCTTTTCTAGTAAAGTAAATGCAACAACAAATTCATTTGGTTTAATTGGCTCATCAATACTTAAATCAGTTTCTTTATCACTACAACCAATAATTAAGATTAAGTAGATGTATGCAACAATTTTTTTCATGTTCAATGATAATGAAAATAATTAAATCATTATTTTTTCCCAGCTGTTTTAGCTTTCATCTCTTGAATTTTTTTCTGAGATTCCATCATTTGCTCATAACGCTCTTGCCACTTACTTTTAGTTTTGGCCTTTGGATTTTTCCTTTTCTCTTGAATCTTTGCCAAAATCTTATCGTGATCTAAAATGAATTTTTGAATTACAAATTGAAGTAATAATGTAATTAAATTAGAAACAGTATAATACCAAGTTAAGGCTGCTGGCAAATTATTAAAAACAAAGAATAAAATAAATGGGAAAATATAAGGCATGTACTTCAAGGCTGGATTATCCTGTGTTGGTGTATTGCCCATATTATAAATAGAAATCAAAAAACTTGTAATTACAGCAGTAATGGTAAATAAACTGATATGACTAATTCCTATAAAAGCAGTTTTCCAAGTAATAATAGCATCAAAAACAGATAAATCATTACTCCATAAAAAAGATTGACCTCTTAAAGCTATATTAGTATTAAAGAAACTATATAAAGCAAAGAAGATAGGTATTTGTAGCAAAGCAGGTAAACAACCACCTAAAGGGTTTACACCAGCCTCTCGAAACAACTTCATCTGCTCCATTGCAAAACCTTGTTGATCGGCTCCCATTTTCTTTTTAAGTTCATCTAATTCAGGTTTTAATACTTTCATTTTAGCACCACTTACATAGCTACCATACATTAATGGTGCAGTAATTAATCGAATGAAGATTGTTAAAACAAAAATTGCCCATCCATAACTCGACATAAAGCTTGTAATCAAGTCGAAAATTGGCATGATGATAAACTTATTAATTGGCCTAACAAATGCATATAAATCTCTGCCTAGATTTACAATTTTTTCCATTTCTGGTGCAGACTGTGTTTTCAAAATATTAAAATCATTAGGGCCATAATACAACTGCATTGGTATAGTTGCATTAACTCCACTAACATTCATAACAAAATTGGCATCAACTTTTGCTAATTCTGTTGAAGTATCTACTGGGCTTCTTTGCCAGTTAATTTGACCAGTACTAAAATTATTTTTAGCTACTAAAGTTGTATTAAAAAACTGTTGTACAACAGACATCCAATTTGTTGGCTTTTCAAGCTTATGTTCTGTATT
>JAYVBS010000291.1:0-2323 GCA_043750315.1 Chitinophagaceae bacterium | reverse complement strand
TTTTGCTGTATCGGTAAAAACTTCAACACCTTTTTGTGTAGTATCTGCTGTAATACTTTTAGGAACAAAAATTTTGAGATTAGATTTATTTTCTAAAGTTTTTGTTAAGTTCTTGACAGAGTTGGCTTTTTGTGCATGAGATTGACTTATTTGCAAGCTTGTACAAACAATTATTAAAATTGTTATAATACAAGACCTATATTTTGCGTTATTACTGTTCACTCATCAATTTATGCTACAAAAATAAAGGCAAGAGTTTTTATTGCTGTTTTTAAATATTTTACTTTAACTTTTTATGAAGGATACATACAAAATAATTTATCTATTTCTACTTATTTCTTTAGTATCTATAGCAGCAACTAATAGTATTAAAAAAAATGTTCCAGTTTTACAAAAACAAGGCTTAAGAAAAATTGTTATTGATGCTGGCCATGGTGGAAGTGATTATGGAGCTTCTGGAAAATATTCTCATGAAAAAGACATATCGCTGAGTGTGGCTCTTTTATTAGAAGCTGAAATTAAAAACGAAATACCTAATGTAGAAGTTTTCATGACGAGAACAACAGACATCTACGATCATGTTCATGTGAAAGCAGAAAAAGCAAATTTATCAAAAGGCGATTTATTTATTTCGATTCACTGTAATTCTTCAAGAGGAAAAAAACATAGAGTTTTTAAAGGGTATAAAACAGTTAAGGTAAAAAAAGGCAGAAAAACTGTTAGCAGAAAAGTGGCACAGTATAATTATTACTCAACACCCAGTGTTGCAAAAGGAACTGAAACATATATTTGGGGTATTGATAAAAACGACGATAAACTAAATGCCCTAAAAGAATATGATTCATTTTATTCAGATAGTTCCATGTTAATGGAAAAAGAAAGCTTAGAAGATCCTGAACAAATTGCAGCAATTTCTTTAAGAATGCAACAATACACTGAGCGTAGTAGAAATTTAGCTTATTCTGTACAAAATGAATTTACTATAATTGGCAGAGAAAATAGAGATGCAAAACAAAGAGCAGTAGGTATTTGGGTTTTACAAGCAGTAGCAATGCCAGCAATATTAGTTGAGCTTGGTTTTATAAGTAATCCTGAAGAAGAAGATTACTTAAATAGTTCAAATGGACAAAAAGAATTAGCTGAAAGTGTTGCTAGAGCAGTAAAACAATACAAAAAAAATATAGAAAATAAAATGAATATTAATAATAGATAACCTTAATAATATTTCATTCATATAAAAATGGGCAAGCTATACTTTGCCCATTTTTATTTTTTACATATTACCTTTATTTTTTAGTGTTATATTAATGAAACATACCAATCAATTAATACATTCATCATCACCTTATTTATTACAGCATGCTCATAATCCTGTGAATTGGCATTTTTGGGGCGATGAGGCATTGCAAAAAGCCAAAATTGAAAATAAACCTATATTGGTGAGCATTGGTTATTCATCTTGTCATTGGTGCCATGTAATGGAAAAAGAAAGTTTTGAAGATGAGTCAACTGCGTTATTAATGAATCAACATTTTATTAATATTAAAATTGATAGAGAAGAAAGGCCCGACTTAGATCATATTTATATGGATGCAGTTCAAGCAATGACAGGTAGTGGTGGTTGGCCTTTGAATGTTTTTTTAACACCAGATTTAAAACCTTTTTTTGGAGGCACTTATTTTCCTCCAAGAAATGCTCATGGAAGAACTAGTTGGAAAGAAACATTATCACAAATAAACAAAGCATTTACAGAAAGAAAAGATGAGGTTGAAGCACAAGCAGAAAAATTAACCACTTATTTAATAAACAGTAGTTCATTAGGAAAATTACAAAATCAAGAGGATAGTGAAATAAACCAATTCTCACTCTCAACAATTGCTGAAAATATACTGAACAAAGCAGATATAGTTTGGGGTGGTTTTGGCTCTGCACCAAAATTTCCTCAATCTTACTCCATACTTTTTTTATTTAGACATTATCATTATACAAAAGATGAAAACTGTTTAAAACATGCTGAATTAAGTTTAAATAAAATAATTTTAGGTGGAATTTATGATCATGTTGGTGGGGGATTTGCAAGGTATAGTACAGATGAAAGATGGTTTGCTCCTCATTTCGAAAAAATGTTGTACGATAATGCATTATTAGTTTCAACACTTGCAGAAGCCTATCAAATCACTAAAAAAGAATTGTATTCAGAAACAATACATCATACGCTGGAATTTGTAAAAAGAGAAATGATGAGTGTTGAGTTTGCCTTTTATAGTGCTTTGGATGCAGATAGTGAAGGTGTAGAAGGCAAGTTTTACACTTGGAGCAAAAT